>JAICIM010000527.1 GCA_025928885.1 Ktedonobacteraceae bacterium
AGCGCCTCGATGATGTTAAAGCCCTGCTGGCTGCGGGCCGAGCCGCGACTCGTCTGGCTGGCACGGTCATTGCTCAGAACCAGCACTGGCTTCTTGATCTCTTCCGCCAGTTTGCCCGCCACCAGACCAATCAGCCCCTCATGCCAGTCGTCGCCGCTGACCAGCACGACGGATCTGGTCGGTTGTTGCTGCGCCTGTTCGCGCACATATTTCATCAGCGTCTCCGTCTCCTGTTGACGGGCCTGATTGAGCTGATTTAGCTCTGCCACGCGAGCCGCTGCCTCTTCCTCGCTATCGGTTGTCAGCAGTTCAAAGGCGATGCTGGCCTCTTTCATGCGCCCGGCGGCGTTGATACGTGGGGCGATGCCGAAGGAGATGTCCCGTTCGCGAATCTTGCCCGGTTGCACGCCAGCGCTACGGATCAGTGCCAGCACGCCGGGTTTGCTGGTCGCGTTTAGACGCTCCATGCCCAGGCGTACGAGGGTATGGTTCTCGCCCAACAGCAACGCGATATCGGCAACCGTGCCGATCGCCACCAGATCGAGCAGCTCCAGTTCGGCCTCCTGCGGTTGCTGATTGGCACGAAAGAGCGCTTGAGAGAGCTTGAAGGCGATGCCAGCGCCGCAGAGGTAGCGCTCTCCATAGGTGCAGTCGGGCCGCCAGGGATTGACCATTGCGTAGGCTTTCGGCAGTTCGGCGGGTGGATGGTGATGATCCGTGATGATCACGTCGATGCCCAGCGTGCGTGCATAGCCTACCTGCTCGACATCGGAACTGGCGCAATCGGTGGTAATGATCAGCGTTGTGCCGCGTGTTTTGAGCAGATCGAGAGCGGCGATGTTCAGTCCGCAGCCATCGCGCAGGCGGTGCGGGATATGGAAATCGAGCGGTGCCTCTGGCCGTTTCAGACGACGCAAGGCGCGAAAGAGCAGCGCTGAGGAGGTCACGCCATCAGCATCGTAGTCGCCATAGACGGTGATGTGTTCGCCGGTCTCAAGCGCGTGCTGGATACGATCAACGGCACGTGGCATATCAATGAGCGTCAGAGGATCAGGAGTTTCCTCATAGCGAGCAACCAGAAAGGTTTTCATGGCGGCGGGCGTCTCTATTCCACGATTCGTGAGCAATTGTGCGTGAATAGATGCGATCCCTGCTTCTTTGGCGGCCTGAAATTGCTTCTTGCTCAGGAGAGGATGAACCTCCCAATGTGTTGACAGATGCGATGATATTTCCACGTTTTTATCCTTTATGCCTCTGGTAGCAGCCGGAAAAAGACCTCGTTGCCCAGCAGTCGCCCCCGCTTGCTCAGGCGCAGCCAGTCGCCCCCGTGTTCCAGCAGCCCGGCCTCTTCTACGATCCGCAGGCGGTCTCCAACAAATTGGGCAAACGGCAGAGAGAAGCGCTGCTCAAAGGTCGGGAGATGGAGTCCCAGCGCCGTGCGCAGGGCCAGGAATGCGGTCTCAGACATCTCCTGTTCGCGTTCTACAGGTTCGCTCTCCACTTCGGGGATGCGTCCGGTTTTGAGAATCTTATTATATGTAAGTGGGTCGCGTTCGTTTGAGAAGCGGCGATTGCCAAAGTACGAATAGGCTCCCGCGCCCATGCCGATGTAGGGCAGGTTTTGCCAGTAGGTCAGATTGTGGCGGCTATGGTGGCCCGGCAAGGCCCAGTTTGAGATTTCATAGTTGATATAGCCCGCCTGTTGGAGCAGATCGTCGGCATACTCATACATGTCGGCGCAGAGATCTTCGTCGCCTGGCGTGATGCGGCCCTCGTGCGTCCAATCGTAGAAGGGCGTTCCCTCCTCGATGATCAGGGAGTAGAGCGAGAAGTGTTCGGGGCGCAGTTCAAGCGCCTGCTGTAACGTCTCCTGCCACTGCTGCATCGTTTGTTGTGGTAGGCCGAACATGAAATCCAGATTAATTGAGGTGAAGCCGGCGGCGCGGGCATAGGTGACGGCCTGTGTGATCTCGTCTGGCGTGTGAATGCGGCCCAGCGCTTTGAGCAGACCAGCGTCGAAGCTCTGCGCACCCATGCTCAGACGATTGAAGCCAGCGGCCCGCAAGCCAACAAGCTGTTCCTGTGTTAATGTGCCTGGATTGGCTTCCAGTGTAATCTCAGCATCGGCATCGACGGCAAACGCGGTGGAGCAGGCTTGCAGCAGGCGTTGCATTTGCTGGACGCTCAGCAGGCTGGGGGTGCCGCCGCCGAAGAAGATCGTACGGGAGCGGCGCGGCGTGTTGTCTGCGAGTTGCGCCATCTTCCCGGCCAGTTCGATTTCGGTGAGCAGGGCGCGGACATAGGGTTCGCGTACCGGGAGCATACCAGCGTAGGTATTGAAGTCGCAATAATAGCAGCGGGTATGGCAGAACGGGATATGCAGGTAGAGCGAGGCAGTTTCTAGTAACCGCTCGATTGGCTCGGTCGAAGTGACCGGCAGGAGACGGTTCTGAGCAGTTGTTGTTGTGTGTGTTGTATCAGGTGCGCTTATAGTCATGAGATAGTTTTTTCTGGGATATTCCATTGGATAGAGAAGAGGGGCAGCCTACCAGCGTTGCTGGTAGATGCCCCTCGCAATGTTGTACTACGGCTGCGTTGGTAGGCCAGTATCACCGGGTAGACCAGTACCGCCAGGTAGACCAGTGCCTCCGGGCAGGCCACTTCCTCCCTGCTGTTGTTGTGCGGGAGCAGAAGCGGGTAGTCCTGGTGGCATGTTGTTGGCATCGAGCAACATCGTCTGATCGATCTCCGTAACGGTCGTGCCAGGCAGGGCTTTTTGTGAAAGCACCCAGGCGGTCAGCGCGTTATCTTTCAGATCTTTCAGCGTTGTGTCATCGATGGCGCGTGAGGGATCGAAGCCCATGATCTGGACGATATGGTAGGTACCATTCTCGCTAATGACCGTGCTGATCTCATTCAGCTTGCGGGCAGGATCGTTGATCCAGTTATCGATACCGCCAGCAACTTTCTGGGCATTGTTGATCGCGTACTGACCGCGAGCGAGCCAGCCAAGATCACCACCCTTCGCGTTGGTGTTGGTATCGACCGATTTGGCTTTGGCGAGCTTGCCGAAGTCCTCACCTTGCTTGAGTTGGGCCAGGATTTTGTTCGCGTCCGCTTGCGTCTGAAGCGTTATGGCGCGGGCCAGCACCTGACGAGCAGGCGAGGTGGTCTGGGATGCCAGATACTTCTGCATGTTATCGCGGCGTACCTTGATAGTGAGCATCGTATGCACATCGGAATCGCTGATATTATCGTCCTTCAGCAGCTTCTGATAGTTGGTGGTCTTCGGAACGCTAGCGATGAACTCCTGCACCGCCTGATTGATGGCTCCGGGCGATGGCTCGACCTGAGACTGAACGGCGCTGCTCTGGTGGGCCAGCCACTGACGAATGAGGGCATCTTCCTGAAGCCACTGGGCGCTATCGTTGCCAACCTGGGGCTGTGTGTAGAGCTGCTGTTGCTGCGGAATTTGATTCTGCAAAATATCCTGGTACTGCGCGTTGATCGAGGTGCCTTTCGCTTGAACGTCAGTTACCTGTTGCTGAGCAGCTTTGAGTTGATTTTCAAGATCAGTGCGTTGAGTGCTTGGACCGGCGGGCAGCTTTTTGATTTGTGCGTTGAGATCGTCAACCTTTTTTTGATCGTCGGTAAACGTTTTTTGGAGCGTTGCCAGCTGCTTTTGCAGGTCGTCGCGCTGAGCGCTCAGCCCATGTGGACCGTTGAGGGTGCTATTGTGTATCTCAGCCTGGACCGCGACCATTTTGCGAAAATCAGATTGCGGAACGCCTTCGCCATTCACGGTGGTGATGGGACGATTGGGATTGATGACGTTGATAGTAATCCAGTAAAGCACAAACACGCCAACGATGAGCAGCGAGACAATGGCTGTGGCGATCCAGATAGCGCGGCGCTGGAGGAGGGTCTTTTCGCTGTGGGAGAGATGGCCTCCCCAGCCGAAGATAAGAGGTTTGCCATCGCGCCGCGCCGAAACGTGCGCCGTTTGTTTTACATATTTCTTGCTTCTGGCAGTGCGCGTGTTGCGGTCTGGCCGACGCGCTGTTTGACTACTCATGAATGCCTCCGTAGTGGCAACCCCTGACAGCAAAAGCCGAAAGGAGGAACCATAAATTTCTGAGTAGGAGAGATGGGAGAGAAAGCTCGCCCATCTCTTTTGCTAGTGTACAGATCGCTCAGGCGTACCGATTACATGCCGCGCATATGCTCTGCCGTGTAGGGGAGCAGAGCCATGAAGCGAGCCTGTTTGATCGCGGTGCTGAGGCCGCGCTGGTGTTTGGCACAGGTGCCAGTTTTGCGGCGTGGCTCGATTTTTCCACGATCGGAGATGTACCGTTTCATGAAACGATTGGCATCTTTATAGTCAATTTCGCGCACATGATCGTGGCAGAACTGACAGATCTTGCGGCGTCCACCGCGTTCGCCACGCCCTTCACGGCGTGGACGTGGGGCGGTACTTGTACCCCCTTCAGAACGTCTTTGCATCACAGACTTTCTCCTTCTTTAATGATGTGTGCTGAAAATGCACACTAGAAGGGGTGGTCGTCCAGGTCTCCCAGTGTGTCATCTTCGAGGTAGTTATCCGAGCTGCTTGCACTTCCTTGACCCTGACTCTGGCTCTTAGGAGTGAGCATCTCCATGTCGTTGATGACGACATCAATGGCAGTGCGCTCAACATTATTCCTGTCGGTGTACTTGCGCTGAGTGAGACGCCCTTCGACATACACTTTCTGGCCTTTGCGGAGATAGGTGTTACAGGTCTCCGCAGTCTTGTTAAATGCGACGATGTTAAACCAATCGGTCTCGTCTTGCCTCTCGCCCGTAGAAGTTTTTCCTCCTACGCGCCTGACAGCAAGAGAAAACTTGGTAATCGCCACACCGTTAGGCGTGTAGCTCATCTCAGGGTCACGACCCAGATTCCCAATCAGCATGATTTTGTTCATAGCTCAAACAAGTCCTTTCGACGCGATAACCAGCCCCGGCCTGCTATTGTTGAGAGAGTGAACGAACGAACCCAAACATATGATCCTACTACTCGGCTGACTCTTCGACAGCAGC
>JAICIM010000149.1 GCA_025928885.1 Ktedonobacteraceae bacterium
GCATCGTCTATTCGACCGAGAGCGGAAGAGTCGATACCTGTCCGCGTTGTGGGCAGTCTTATAAAAATTGCCGCTGCAACCAGCCTGCCTCAACGAAAAAGAGCGATGGCATCGTGCGCGTGATGCGCGACCGCAAGCAGCGCGGCGGCAAGACCGTTACTGTTGTCACCGGAGTTATGGGCAGTGAGGCCGAGCTAACCGCGCTGGGACAGCAACTCAAGAAGCTGTGCGGCTCCGGTGGCACCGTCAAAGATGGTAATATCGAGATCCAGGGCGATCATTGCGAGAAGGTAATCGCGAAACTGACCTCACTGGGCTATAAGGTCAAGCGGGCCGGGGGCTAGCGGATAGACAGGTCACAGCCAGGGCAGGCGCTGGCGGAGTGCGGGCAACATCTGCTCGACCGCCTCGCGCCCGGCCAGAATAAATTTGCGCCCTTCCGAAAACTGGCGCAGCGAGACGCGATGCAGTTTGGGACGAATCACGATATCTGCCTCGCGAATACTATGCATACCGACGGTCGCCATTGCCAGATCGTATGAGCGCAGCAGCGTATCGACGATATGCGGAGCGCGGATATGTGCTCCCCCTTCCGTTTGTTGTTGCCATGTATTGGCGTTGGTGAGCGCTGGCGGCTCCTGTTCGCCCAGTTCGGAGGCGAGTAGAATATCGGCCCCCATCTGGCGCACCAGCCGGATCGGGACCGGATCATGCATTCCCGCATCAACCAGAATGTGGTCGCCAACCATGACCGGCGGGAAAATTCCAGGCAGGGAAACGCTTGCCAGCCCCGCCAGCCACAGGGGACCGCGCTCCATCACTACCCCCGAACGCGTGCTCAGGTCAGCGGCGACCACCGCGAATGGCGTCTCAAGGTCTTCAAAGCGCGTATCGCCGCAGAGCGAACGCAGCATCATGCGTATGCCGCGATTGGAGAAGACCGAGGTGCGTGGGAAACGCCATTGCACGATGCCTTGCTGAATTTGCAGAAACGCCTGTTCAATCTCAGCCAGCGATTTGCCCATCAAATACATGCCCGGAGCCAGCGTGCCGATGCTACAGGACGAGATATAATCCAGCGGCACGCCATGTTCCAGCAGCCCGGCCAGCACGCCAACATGGGCAAAGCCACGCGCTCCCCCGCCTCCAAACGCCATACCGATCGTCTGCCGCGCAATGTGCCGTGCCACAAATTGTACCGTCTGACTTAAAGCTGCTCCCGGAGCCAGTTGAGCCAGCGCCTGTCGTTGTTGCCAGCTTGCTTGCAGGAGTGCGTCATCCGCAGGCAACAGGCGTTTGATTGGTTGCCCGGTCAGTTGCGCGTAACGATCCTGCACACCAATCGTGGGCCGCTCCGTCACATGGGTGATGAATAAATCCGACTCGCCTTTTAGCTCTAATGCGCCAGTCAGAGCCGCAGCAGAGAGCAACGTGATTTTCCTTTTGATCCGCTGTGGGGTTGCTAGCTGTTGGAGCATATCCTGTAAGGCCAGTGAGGGCTGCCGATATATTGCCAGTAGAATATACTCATAACAGGAGGCTAGATTGTCCAGGAGGGGCAGCACATTGGAGTCGGTGAGCGCTGCCAGCTCCTCACGCGTCTCCGTAAGGGTGGCAACTGCTGGAACGTTGGGTTCATCGTTTGTGCTCAGGGGCAGACGATGCGCTTGTAGCAGCGTGCGATCGCGCTGGCACGATAGCAGAGCGGGGCGCAACTGCCTGCTCTGGAGTACGAAATGAGGGCCGCTCGCCTCCTCCTGAGCGCAAAGTTCAAGCAGGAGGACGCGTTGACGGGAGCAGCGGGCCAGGGCGTCGGCGATCTGGTACGCGAGGTTGCGCTCAGCGGGCGCTTCAGGAGCTTCTAGCTGTGTCAGCAGCACAATCTCTGCTGTTTGTTGGGCCAGTAAATACTGGTTTGCCCGCGTCAGTCGTTGGGAGAGAATCGTATTGATATTGCGCAGCAGCGTCGGGCAGCTTGCCATTAACGCAATGAAATCAGCCTGCGAGAGCGACCAGAGCGCGGCGTCGCAATTGGCGCGTACAGTTGCGTTGGGCGGTTCTCCAGTCAGCAGCGACATCTCGCCAAAGCACTCGCCCGGCCCCAGCGTCGCTACAACATGCGCGGCGTGATGCGCATCCTGATCTTGATCTTTTAAAATGACGCTCACCTGTCCCGACCGCACCACATAGAGTCGTCCATGCCAGACGCCCTGTTCGAGGATGCGCTCCTCACAGGCAAACTGCACCGGCTGCAAACGCGCCAGGATCGCCTCTATTTCCTGTGGCTGCATATGATGAAAGAGCGGACTGGCTCCGATCAAATTGTGAGGTTCTAGAGAGTGCATGACATTCTTTGCTCCTGATAACGATCCTGGCACTAATTGTGACCACACTATATCACCAGCATGCAACGTGTGTCGTAACCACGCAACTTTATCGCGCTCGGGCCACCATTCTCAAATAGGCTACCAGCGCGATAAAGTCGCGCGACTACGAAATACTTTCGTTTGTTCGTAAAAACCCATCATCGCTCCATTAAGAATGACATTATGTGTTTCTTTGTATATCAAAGATATTCTTTCAGGTCAGACGATTTCCGCTTTTCATTTCGCGGTTCAGAATAACACGGTAAAGGGCAAGGTTACTATCGCCGCGAGAATGGGAGAGGATTCTATGAATATCGACGAGCAATTTGAAGATTTTCTGGCAGGATTAGGAGTGGAAATGGAACGTCCCGAAGACAGACAACTGAATAGCGATGCGATCCCCGAAGTCTCTATCTTCCAGGCATCGCGTGACCATTACGGCGTGTTTTATCGTCTGGATATCGTTGAGCGCAGGCCAGAGCTACGCGTCATGGTCCCGGTCGATAAGGGCAACGTCAAGATGGACATTTTCCTGGTGCGCCTCAGTTCGCGCACGCCGCTCAATGGTTGCTTCAACGAGCTGGCGCTGTATGAGGGAAGTGCCGCCTATGAGCATGGGCGCGATGCGAACCTGCAACATATGCTCTACGCCGTGGCCGAGATGATGAAGCAGCTGTTCTGGTCGGGCGATCTGCAATATATGAGCTTTCCACCAGAGATTGAGGTCTATCCTTTGTTGGTGCAAGACGAAATCCAGACCAGACATCACTAAAAGAATACTGTCTTCGATCGAGAGGGAATATAGTCGAAAAAGACGTTCTATGGAACCCGAGTGCGGGCTATGGTAAACTATCTTCAGAACAGAAAGGAAGAAGACTGGTATGCCAGAAAACATAGACGCCGTTGCACGAGATGCGATTCAACACTTAGCGCTCAAACATGCCGCTCGCGAGAAAGCTTTGCCCAAGTCCAGGGCCGCTATACGCCATTGCGCCAACAGTATTCGCGCTACCCATCGCCACGACTTTCAGCGTGCTGAAGAATTGATGGCGCAGGCGGCGGCCCTTATTGCAGAAATGATCGAAGACCTGAGCAGCCACCAGGATATCTATTATGCAGGTTTTGTACAGGATGCTCAGAAAGAATATACCGAAGCTGTCACCTTTGCCGCGTTAACCCGCCATCGTACCTTGCCCAGCGCTGAAGAACTCTCTGTTGGTTGGGCCGCCTATCTTAACGGTCTGGGAGAGGCCGTGGGCGAATTGAGGCGCTACGTGCTGGATCAGTTGCGTCATGGCAACTTCGATGAGTGCGAAACCTTCCTGCGCTACATGGACGATATCTACGCCGTCCTTATCTCAGTCGATTTTCCCGATGCGATCACATCTGGTTTGCGCCGCACCACTGATGCTACTCGTGGCATCCTCGAAAAGACGCGCGGCGACCTCACAACTGCGGTGAGCCAGGCACACTTACAGCACTCCATGCTTGCTTTACAGCAAGAGCTAGAAAAACACCAGATCTCGCAGGAATCGTGATATGATACAACCTGGAAAGCAAGTCATCTTGCTTTCCTATCTCTGTATACTATCAACAGCATCTATTCGTATGGTTAGTGGGGGAATTTTCTTGTAGAGCAAGGTTGTGAGCGAATATAACACAGACGCAAGTTTTTCAAGAAGTGAATACCCGATATTTCCTGCGAGAACAACGCATAGCGTCGTTCAATTTCAACGCGCCAGGAGGGGGCGTATGGAAGACAAAAAATTGGATCATCAAGAAGAGGTCGTTTCTAGACCGAAAACGACAAGCCCAACCAAAATTGTAATGGCGGAGGCTGTACAGGCCGAAGAAGTACCAACGCTTCCTTTAGGACCGGTTCAGGCAATCAGTGCGCTGGAACCAGAAATAGCTGTACGCTCGGTCGCCTCGACGCCAGTAGTAACTATGCCTGAGCCTTTAGTCGTGCAACCATCAGAATATCATCGCGGCCCTGGCGAATGGCTCCAGATCTGGAAAGAGGGCATTCGGCCAGCGTACTTATCTCTATCGCTCATGCCGGTGTTGCTCGGCGGCGTTCTGGCCTGGACACCGACGATGACGACAGCAAATCCTTTTGGCACATTTCATCTGGTGTCTTTTATCGGCACTATTCTCGTCGTGCTGCTCTTGCAGGCGGGCGCGAATCTGCTTAACGACTACTACGATTACGTGCATGGCATTGATACTGGTAATCTGCTTGGCCCCGGTGGGCTGATCCAGCAGGGACTGGTCAAACCAACACGTGTGCTGGCCGCCAGTTTCGCTTCGCTTGTGCTTGGAGCCGTGCTGGGGTTAATCGTTGGCTGGCAGGGGGGGCCGCTGGTCCTGTTCTTCGGCCTGATTGGCTTGCTTTGCGCCTATTTGTATAGCGCACCCAAACGCGCTCTCTCCACGCTGGCTCTCGGCGAACTGATCGCCTTTATCATCTATGGTCCCTTGATTACGCTCGGCGCGTATATGGTGCAGACCGGGAGCATCGGTCGCAACGTCCTGATCTATAGCATTCCGCTGGGCCTGCTGGCAGCTGCCGTGATCCACGTCAACAATATGCGCGACCTGGAGAGCGATGCCCAGGCCAACAAGCGCACGATCGCGGCCCTGCTGGGTGTGACCTGGGGACGCGCCTGGTTCCTGGCGCTGGTGCTGGCTGCCTATATCGTCATTCTCGCCCTCGGCATCCCGCATGGCGCGACCCATTTGATCCTGATCACGTTCTGGACGCTGCCGGGCCTGGCCGTTGTCGTCAGCGGTATCCTGCGCACAGATGCATCGCCGGGCTTTCATCTCGTCATGCTGGAGCTATTGAAGCTGACAACCGGTTTTGGCATTTTGCTGGCTGCGGCTCTGCTGGCCTCTGCCCTGTATCCCTTATTGCCCATTATCCCGTTCCACCTGCTCCATCTCGCATAACATACTTCTTGCGCTTGAGCAAGCAATCTCGCCCCTACTTCATTGGGGGCGAGATTGCTTTTCTGCAAGGGCCGAGTCCCACATAAAATCGGCCAAACTATAACCATTCAGGCCATTTACAAGGATGATACACTGTGTTACACTTCGGTTAGGCTTTCGGACAAGAACAGATGAGACTGCTCTGGTGGGGATGTTGTCTCCTCTACTCAACAAAGCCTTGCGGTCTTGAGAGTCAGGCTCAGATCACTCACTGTTTGCGGTTGTTTCACAAGGAGGTGTTCTATGGCTGGCTGGGAAGAAGAACTGGCCGTGCTACTTCGTGAACTCGGCGTAAAACAAGAAGAACCAGATGAGGCTCACCTCCATTCGCAGCGCAAGCCAATGCGTAGCGATGTCAGGCGGCGCGAGCCATATGCGGATGCTCAACCCTGGAGTGCGGAAAGCGGTGGCGGCAACAAAGATGATGACGACGTATGGCAACAAGATTTGAACAGCATGCGTTGTGAAGTCGATACCATTGTCAGTCAGGTTGTTCTCCTGATGCAACGTGGTTCCCTCGATCCCTCCCTCAAAGAAGATGTTATGGTCGTCTTACGTGCTTTACGGCGTCGAGCCACAGTGACCCAGCAGGCCGCAGCCAGCGATGAAGCCTATCTGGAATCTGCCTCCGCCATGCTCCACTTCTGTCGTCTGGTCCTCCAATTGAGCGAAACCGCCTCCGAGGACTTCTAAATTATGAGACGTGAGAAGCAGCAACACTAGAAGAAGGAGAGATAGCTAACAAGAAGCATTCACCGTATCCGCACGATTTTTACCTATTTCAATCCTGAGTAAGAGACCTGACCCTGGCAATGTCGTATCAGGGGTATCGGGTCGTTGAAACCCTCCTCTTTCCCTCATCCGTAATAGTATTTACATGATACTATCAGAGTGTATGTATCTTCCTTAATCTTTCTTGACATCGTGTGACACAAGCTGTCATACTATACCCCGTGTTGCGATGGCTCCGTCATTATTGCTGAGTAGGTTATGGACGGGGCATGGAGGGATGTGTGGGTACGAAGAAGGAAAAGTGCTATCTTGAGGAGGTTTCAATGAGTACGAACTCTAATCAGCGCTCCGATGGGGGCATCGGCAGCTGGTTGCGCGTGGGGTTCCTCGCGGTTACTGTACTTGGACCCGCTATTAATACAATCTTAGAGCGTACAAAACTGGAGCGCGAACAGGCCCGATCTCTGGCAGCCGACCCGGACACCGAAACGGTCGTTGTCGTGCCGGAGCAGGAGGCAGTGGTCAAGCCATCGCTTGGCGAGTCGTTGCTGGAGCTGCCCTATACGCAAACGCTGGTCAGGCGTGGCGAAGATCTCGCTACTGAACTGCGCGAACGGGGCAATCGGCTCTCACAGAGCGTGGCGGAACATGGCGGCAAGGTCACTCATGATCTGATTGATCGCAGCGGCGAAATGACCCGTGACCTGATCGGACGTAGTGGCCAGACTTCGCAGGACATGTTGAAACAGAGCGAAAAGGCCATCAAAGATCTGAAAAAGCAGAGCGAGAAGGCCGCTAAAACTATGCGCAAGCGTAGCGAAAAGGCTGCTCGCCGTCTGACGAAGCAGAGCCAGCAGGCCAGCAAAGAACTGACGCGGCGCAGCGAACAGATTTCGCAAGACCTGTTGCGGCGCAGCCAGGAGTTCACACAGGATCTGGTGGAGCGCAACGGACGAGCCTGGGCCATTCTGGGGTTCGGCGTTGGCTTAATCTCGGCCACCGCCCTTGTCTATGTGTTTATCCGTCGGCGTGTGTTTCGGAGTCAGGAGGAAGAGGCGGATCAGCATATCCTGCTGTCGCCCAATGGCTATAAAAGTCTGAATGATCAGGCCGCGCCAGCGACGACGATTGTTCCCCCTGTTGTCTTAAACGGTAGCTCTGTGCCGGTGACCGAGCCGATCAGCACCACGAACGTTGCCGTTGCACCTGAAAAACGGGAGACAACGACTGGAGAGACCGTTCCCGCCGATACCACGCTTGTTGGGGTTGTCAGCACACGGCGCTACTATCCAGTGGAGACGCCATTGGACAAGTTGCAGCCGCAGCCGGGGGTAAAAGACAGCCCGACGGATCTCGTCTACTTCGGTTCTGAGGAAGAGGCAAGAGCGCAGGGCTTCTCAGCGGCCGATGAAGGCACAAAAAATAGCAAGGATTGAAAGAGAATCAACGTGTAACTGTCAAGTGGCAGAGGTGCGAAAAAAGTAAGTCAGTGGTAAAGCCAGCGCATCTCTGCCGCGCCCCAACATGACGCTGATCCCCTCTCTATGCGAAACGGCGCTATCTCTCCTTCTCAAACTTACGCTTGTACTGCTTTGGCACCTGTCCTTCCGCAAAGCCCTCGTTGACGAGGCCGCGCTTCACGAGATAGTGCAGGAATTCTAATTGCTGTTCAAACGTAGGAGAAGGGGCGGATAGATCGCCGGTGGAACCGCTATGTTCTGCCGTTGATGGAACTGGCTGTACGGGGCGTTCTGCGTAGTCCTCAGCAGAGGCCGGCATCCAACCCTGTTCGGGGACGGCTTCATCCTGCTCTACTGCGACCGACATCATGCCTGCCTGCGGTAGCGGCCCCTCCATCGTCGTTCGCCACACCGTCTCCTGAGTTGTACCAGCGTTTCTCACGGCCTGTGAATAGCCTGTTGCAGGGGTACTTTTCCAGGGCCACCATGCAAACAGTTTTTGCAACCAGCGTTTAAGCGCTTGCGTGATCATATTACATTTTGCCCTCATAGTTGTAGAGATAGCCGTTCAGCTATCCTGCAATCACGCGCTCCTCTGTGTTCAGAGCTAAGATAAACACCAATGAGGAATATAGAAACATAGTAGCATATCAACGGGAACACGTCAAACGCTCTTGCAATTTCAGTGGGCGCGTGCCATAATCAAGATGGTCAGGAATCGGAACACCCCTGGCAGTTGCTCACACTGGCGCTCTCTTTTTGCCAGGAGCAGAGCGCATATGCCGCCTGACCCATGCGTGTACTACCATATCTAACCAGTCTAATCCAATTGAACATGAACAGAAGAGGAGCCGGTTATGCAGGAAGACATTCTTGGAACACGACGCACCGCCGTCTCTGAACCATATGTAACCTGTGCGAGATGTGAAAAACCTACACGTTTGCGGGATGCCAGAATCATAGAAAGCGATCCGCTTTCCTCTGACAGCCTCTCCGAGTATGAATACCTTTGCCCGGACTGTCAAAAAGCGCTCGCCGACGGAGAAAAAGACCTTCCCCTCTCATAGGTGACGCGTCTCATTGAAAACATATGTATGGCACAAGGCAAAAGTGAGGAGCGCTCTTCCACTTTTGCCTTTTTCAACCCATGAGGTCGCATCGTTTTACGGATTATACTGCACCCTGTTTCGGGTTATATAAAGCAAAGAGGGAACACGCACGTAAGAGCAAGTAGCCGTTCCCCCAAGAGGTAACAAGGATGCGAATGCGTTATAAGCATGTGACCTATCGTTATAGAGATGGATCACAAAAGCAACTGGAGCAGCACTATCGCCGTCTCTTAAACGATGCGTTGCGCCAGAGCCAACAATCGATGGTCCATTTCTCCAGCACGTGGCGACCGATGGCCGATATATTGGAATCAGCCGAAGTGCTGACCATCAAGGTCGAACTGGCCGGGATGAAAGAGGAAGAGATAGAGGTGACCCTCTACGAGGATGCCCTGGTTGTCAGTGGTGAGAGGCATGACCATCACGCAAATCAGCAAAATCTTTATCATGAAGCTCAGATCCGTTATGGCCCGTTCCGCCTGGAGGTTTTTATCTCTTCTCCCATTGATCGGGATAGCGTCACTGCGCGTTATGAGAATGGTTTCCTATGGGTAGACCTGCCAAAGTTACCAGAGAGCAAGCCTGAGCGTGTCTATATTCAACGAAGTGATCCTGAAGCGTAATACTACCTTGCGCTGTGTAGAGAAGGTTATATGGAAAAAGAACATACAGATTTAGAACTTGAACAACAAGAAGATACTATTGGTAGTCCCGAATCTGATGCCGCGTCCGACGAACAGCAAACAGAAACTGCTGCAAATAGCAATGAAGAGCAGCACGATCAGGCTCCTGCTGCAAGTGTAGAGGAGACTGAGACCGAGAAGCGCGAGGATAGTGAAGACTCCAACCCGACAGAAGAGTTCCCTCTCATTGATGAGTCGGAGCCGTCCTCTGTCTTAGAGGAAGTGGCGCGTTTGGAGGCGTCGAGCCGCCGTCGTCAGGATGATGAAGAGGGGCTGACCATTCCCGATGTGTTGCCAGTGTTGCCGTTAAAAGATACGGTTGTCTATCCATTTTCGGTACAGCCGCTCGGCATCGGGCAGGAGCGCTCGATTCGTCTCATCGACGATGTGATGCGCGGGGATCGTCTGGTGGCGCTGGTCGCGCAAAAATCCGCCGACACCGAACAGGCGGGACCGGACGAGATTTTCAAGATCGGGACCGTCGCCCGCGTCGGTCGCATGTTCCGCATGCCCGATGGGACGCTCCAGATCGCAGTTCAGGGCCTCGAACGCGTCGTGATCGGCGAGTTCACCCAGGAGAAGCCCTATCTGGCCGCGCACGTCTCGCTCAAGCCTGACGTGCAGGAAGAGGGCAACGAGACCGAGGCGCTCAAGCGCAACGTCATCGGCTACTTCCAGCGTCTGGTCGCCCTGGTGCAAAACATGCCCGAAGGGGTTGCCGCCGCCACTCTGAATCTGGAAGAGCCGCGCCAGGTGGTCTACGTCATCGCCACCTTCGTGCAGATGGAGCTGGAACTACGTCAGAACTTGCTTGAACTGGACTCTGTACGCGAAAAGCTGGTGCAACTGAGCAGCTTTCTGGCCCACGAACTGGAGATCCTCGAACTGGGCAAGAAGATCCAGACCAGCGCCCAGGAAGAGATGAGCAAGGTGCAGCGCGAATATCTGCTGCGCGAACAGCTCAAGGCCATCCAGCGCGAACTGGGCGAAGAGAGCGAAGAGCAGGCCACAATCAACGAGCTGCGCCGCAAGATCGACGAGGCGAAAATGCCCGATGAGGCGCTCAAAGACGCCAATCGTGAGCTATCTCGCCTGGAGAAGCTGCCGACAGCCTCGCCCGAATATAGCATTATTCGGACCTATGTAGAACTGCTGGCCAGCCTACCCTGGAGCCGCAGTACTGGTGAGAAGATCGATGTCAAACACGCTCGTGAGGTGCTCGATCAGGATCACTACGATCTCGAAAAGATCAAAGATCGCGTGCTGGAATACCTGGCCGTGCGCCACCTGAAAGAGGAGCGTCAGGCCCAGGAGCGTGAGCGCGAACAGGAGGTCAGCAGCGTCGAGGATGGTGTGGAGGTTGAAAACATCACTCCGACGCAACCGCTGGCAACTCAGGAAGCCAAACGCGCTGTGAACCGTGAGCCGATCCTGTGTTTTGTTGGTCCTCCAGGAGTTGGTAAAACTTCACTGGGTCAGTCGATTGCGCGGGCGCTTGGACGCAAGTTCGCGCGTATGTCGCTGGGCGGCATCCGCGATGAGGCCGAGATTCGCGGCCACCGCCGCACCTACATTGGCGCGATGCCTGGACGTATCATCCAGACCCTGCGCCGCGTCGATACCAACGATCCGGTGATTATGCTGGACGAGGTGGACAAGGTTGGCGCAGACTGGCGCGGCGATCCGTCGTCGGCCCTGCTGGAAGTGCTGGACCCGGAGCAGAACTTCAACTTCCGCGATAACTACCTGGATCTGCCCTTTGACCTGTCCAAAGTAATGTTTATCGCTACGGCCAACGCGCTGGAGCCGATCCCGGCACCATTGCGCGACCGCATGGAAATTCTAGAGCTGTCCGGCTATACCGAAGAGCAGAAGGTCCATATCGCAAGTAACTACCTGTTCCCCAAGCAACTTGAGGCCAATGGACTGCGCAAGGAAGAGCTGGAACTGGATGACGATGTGATCCGGCGCGTGATCCGCGATTATACCCGCGAGGCTGGTGTGCGCAATCTTGAGCGCGAGATCGGTTCGCTCTGTCGCAAGGCGGCGAAGAAGATCTCGGAAGGCACAGAGGCTCCGATCAAGATCACCGCTGATACGGTCAGCGATTACCTGGGTCGCCAGCGCTTCTTTGAGGAAGCCGCCGAGCGCATCGACCGTCCCGGCATCGCGACCGGTCTGGTCTGGACCGCTGTTGGAGGCGAGATCATCTTTATCGAGGCGGCGACCATGCCCGGTAAAGAGGAGCGTCTGATCCTGACGGGCCAGCTGGGCGATGTGATGAAAGAATCGGCCACCGCTGCCCTGAGCTATGTGCGCTCCAATGCGGTTTCGCTGGGTCTGCCACAACACGTCTTTGAGAACCAGAACGTCCATATCCACGTTCCGGCGGGCGCTATTCCAAAGGATGGCCCCTCGGCGGGCGTAACTATGACCACCGTGCTCGTCTCGCTGGCGAGTGGTCGCAGAGTGCGCTCAGATGTGGCGATGACCGGTGAGATCACGTTGCGTGGCAAAGTATTGCCGATTGGTGGGGTCAAAGAGAAGGTGTTGGCGGCGTACCGCTCGGGCATTCGCACCGTCATTCTGCCAAAGAAAAACGAGGCCGACCTGATGGAAGATCTGCCCAAAGAGCTGCGCGACCAGATGCACTTCGTCTTCGCCACCGACATTCGCCAGGTGCTCGAAGCTGCCCTCGAACCCTCCTCCACAAAGGGAGAGAAGGCCAGAGGCGAAGAGCAGAACGGCGAACGTCCCCGCCGCC
>JAICIM010000681.1 GCA_025928885.1 Ktedonobacteraceae bacterium
AGATTAAGCAGGCGATCGATCTCGTCGCGGGTCTCGATTGCGGTGCCGACATGGTTATGGAAACAGCTCCGCACGCCATACGAGAGGGTAATTTCGCCCACAAGATTGAGCGTTTCGGCGAAAATCTGAAATTCCTCATCGGTGAAGCTATCTTCGGGCCGCACATGCCCGGCCTGCTGCATACGTGTGCGCCCGCTGCGCGTGACATAATTGAAACTGGCGGGCGCGACATAGAGTTCTGTACAGCCGACGGCCTGCATAAAAGCGGCCTGCCGGTGTGCCTGTTCCAGAATCGTATCGCGCTGTTGCCTGTCCTGAAAATTGGCCCCAAAATACCCTGGTGCCGGTCGCAGCCCACGCTGGCGATACAGCTCTATGGCCTGCTGTGCTGAACCGTGATCTGGTCCGGCGGGCGCACCATCGTAACCAGCCTGAGCAATCTCAGCGAGCACCTGTTCCTCAGAGGCGAGCCGCTCAACGCCGTTCGCCGTAAATTTGATCCAGGTAATCTGACCGCAACCAACGAGGATATCGTGTAAAGGCATCGTTTCCTTCCCTTCATGGATATATAGCTTCGTCGCCTGTCCATCAACAATGGCTATCGAAATAGTCAACGTCATCATGATACAAGCTCAATGCTTGAGAGCGCAAGGAATTTCTGGTTGCGAAGCTCAGAAAAAGTGTATGAAAACGGCGAGAGATTCATCTGCCTATGTGTAAAGCAGCAAGCGGTTGGTGTTTTCGGTGGCGTTCTCCCAATCGAGCAGGTCCGCGAGATCCTGTTTAAAGGTGGCGAGTTCATGCTGGCGAGTGGCCTCGTCGGGCATCTCCACGTCGCGCCAGATAAGAACAACAGTCACCGTGCTCAGTTCTTCATCGCCAGCGGCAATGTAGCGATGCAGGGTTCCGGTGAGCGCATGCTGATTGCTTGCAAGTATCTCCTTCAGTTTCGCCTCTAATCGCTCTCGTTGTCCCTCCCGCACTGGAACATGGATCTCCGTTATGAACAGCTTGCTACCAGCACGATATGCTCTCCAGGCAGGCGGTTTTTTGCGAACCCTTCCTTTCGGCTGTGGCTTGAACTCTTCAACTGCTTTTCTAGGAAGCAAATAAATACTACCCACCAACTCGGCTGGTAATCGTTCTTCTCTGACATACTCATATACCGTATTATAAGAAACTCCAAGTATTTGAGCAGCCTCATTTATTGTCACAAAATCACGTCTTTTTAGTATTTCATCTCCATTTATCATCTTGACAGTGTAGTTTTCTTTGTTGATATCTGTAAAATGGGAATGATTCCGTTTCTATTGAAAAGGGCAGAGATTTATGCTATACTATTTCCATCGACCTGTATTGTGTGTTTAAGTAGCGAGGAAAGGAACCTTTTATGTTCACATCTTCTGCGCCCTCTTTTGAAGAAGATCCCCGATATAACTCACCTACCCCCTCATCAGAACCAACCATTGATTATCTGGTGGAGCGAGAACGGCTATTGAACGAACTGATGGGCGGGCCGTTGCCACCAGCAATCACGCTGCCTCAACATGGGTATGTGCTGGACGTAGGTTGTGGAGCTGGAACATGGATTGCCGCGATGGCACGATGCTATCCTTCGGTTCAGTTCATCGGTATAGATACAGACATCCAGTGTATTCGACAGGCGCGTGACCTGGCTGGCAACTTGCCGAATACGCTCTTTTTGCTGCAAGATATGTATCAACTCAGCGGTGGCATTTTTGTAGCACACACATTTGATTTGATACATGCACGCTTTCTTACCGGCACAGTCCCTTATAGCCGTTTTGAGCAATTCTTGCAATCACTGGGGCGACTACTCAAACGGCATGGTAGGCTAGTCGCGTGCGAAGCGGAGCTGCCGCTGACATCTAGTTATGCCTGCGATCTACTAGAATCGATGCTGCTTAGTGCTTTGCTGATACACAAGCAGGCATTCTCACCAGGATATGCTCAGCGGATAGGGATGATGGCGTGGATACGATACTGGTTGCAACAGGGCGGACTTCAAGTTGCAGAGGAATACATTCACCAGGCACCGATCTCCTACGGCAGCAAAACGCATGGCATATTCTGTCAACAAGCGCTTTTGTTGGCAGAGCAGATCAGCCCCTATTTGCTGGCCGCAGGAGTGGTGAATCAGCCCCTATTAGCAAATATCCGGCAACAGTTGCAGCGCGAGATTCAAGAACAGAGATTTTGTGGCGTCTGGCCGCTCTATCTCCTCATTTCGAGCTAACGCTCCTGCCCATTCAACAATTTGAAACCGCTCGCAAGCAAACAGGGAGGCGCATGGCGGATTCTAGCTCCCGATGCCCTCCCACATCTCCACAGGCATCGCGCCACCAATATTTGCCCTGCACATCTCAATGGGGCAGCTACGTAAGCAACGATACCATACACATTCTAGCTATTTGTACCTTTTCCTATGCAACTACATTGACAGCAATAGAATGTACTGTTATGCTGGTAAACGTAGAGGCATTGAGATGTGAGTATCAATCGATTTGCTACGACCCGAGAGGAGCATCACAAGGCAAAGTTGAGGAAAAGGAGCAACTGATGACCGATCCCCACCAGGAAAGCAATATTTATTTCATCGATCCTGAAAGCGGCGCAGAGATGGCCCGACTCACCAATCAGGATCATATTGTGACGAAATATATGGGCGGGTTATTTTCCGAAATCGACGATCTTTCCACTATTCATCGCGTACTCGATGTGGCCTGCGGACCCGGCGGCTGGGCGCAGGAGGTCGCCTTTAACTATCCCAACATGCAAGTGGTCGGCTTCGATATCAGCAATGCGATGGTGAAATATGCCAGAGCGCAGGCCAGCGTGCAAGGATTGGACAATGCTACCTTTCGTGTGATGGACCTGCAAAAGCCCTGGGATTTTCCCGATCAATCGTTCGATTTCGTCACCTCCCGTTTCATCACGTTTCTTCCGGCTCAGGTCTGGCGTCATCTGGCTCAGGAGATCGGGCGCATCACACGGCCTGGAGGCTATATTCGCCTGACAGAAACGGAATGGTGGTGCCTGAGTACGAGTCCGGCGTTGGAAGAACTCAACAACATGATTGTACGCTCGATCAAACTGCAAAGTGGCTTCTCAACTACCGGGCGCTTTACCGGAGTACTGCCGATGCTCGGTCAACTGCTGCAAGATGCAGGGTGTAGCGAGGTCAACTATAAAACGCATACTATCGACCATTCCTATGGAACAGAGGCGTACGAATCCTTCAGGCGCGACGCCGAAGTGATCTTTAAGCTGGCGCAACCACAGATGATAGCTCTGCGCCTCGCCACGCAAGCAGAGCTAGATAAACTCTATGACGAGATGCTGATTCAGATGAGGCAGGAGACGTTTCGCGGCCTCATGCTCATCGTCTCGGCCTATGGACAAAAAACGCCACCCGAAGCCTAGATAATACATATAAACAAAAGAAACCTCGTCGTGTGGTAGGCGCGGGGGGGGGGGGGGGGGGGGGGGTGCTGAGAACAGGGAAGCAGAAGAGGGCGGCCAAAAAAAAAAAAA
>JAICIM010000270.1 GCA_025928885.1 Ktedonobacteraceae bacterium
GAGAACAAAACTGATGGCAAATAAACATATTGGTGTCTTGTTGATGACCTACGGCTCTCCGGCGACGCTGGATGATGTGCCGATCTTTCTGAAAAATGTCTACGGCGGGCGCGATGCCTCTCCCGAAGTCATCGCCGAGTTTCGTCGTCGCTACGATCTGATCGGCGGCTCGCCATTAGTCCGCATCACCCGCGAACAGGCGGCGGCCCTGCAAGAGAAGCTCAACAGCGAAAGCACGGACGGCACCACCTATAGCGTGGGAGCTGGTATGCGCTTCGCGCCGCCCTTTGTCGCCGATGTCGTGCCGGATGTGGCGGCCCACGCGCAGACGCTGGTCGGCGTCATCATGTCACCGCAGTATTCACCCATCATTATGAGCGGCTATGTGCGTTCACTGGAGGATGCGGTGAAGACGCTACATCGGGAGGATCTGGAACTGAAGATCTCCGGCGACTGGCATCTGCAACCATCGTTCTTGCAGGCTGTGGCCGATCGCATCAAGCAGGCGCTGGAGCGTTTCCCGGCGGATGTGCGCGACAAAGTGCCGGTACTGCTCTCCGCGCACAGCATGCCCAAACGCGTCGTTGAGAACGAGCCAGATTATATCAACAACCTGAAAGACACGGCCAGTGCGGTAGCGAAGCTGGCAGGTCTGTCGTCGGATCGCTGGCAGTTCTGCTATCAGAGCGCGGGCCACACAAAAGAGGAATGGCTCAGACCTGATTTCGCCGATCTGATGCCAGAACTCAAAGAAGCTGGTTACAAGCATGTTCTGATCGCTCCGGTCCAATTCCTGGCTGACCATCTGGAGATTCTCTACGACATCGAGGTTGGCGCTCGTGAGCAGGCGGAAGAGCACGGCATCCAGTTCGCCCGCACCGAATCGCTCAACACCGCCCCTCTGTTTATCGATGCGCTAGCAGCGGTTGTGAAGGATACGCTGGCGAGGGGATAAACAGGAGGAGGAACAATGCAACGTTTCCTGATCATCATTGAAGAGGATAGCCGGAACTACAGCGCCTATGTTCCTGATCTTCCCGGGTGTGTGGCAACGGGCCACTCGCGCGAGGAGGTCGAAGAGAATATGCGCAAGGCAATCTCTATGCATATCCAGGGTATGCTTGAAGAGAATGAAGAAATACCCGACTCGCATACAATTGCCCAGTATATTGACGTTCCCCTGCCTCATTCAGCAGCATAAATAATCAGGCTCCGCAAAATGGCTTGCGGAGCCGTTTTTTCATACCTGTTACAAGCTTCTAGCGAGGCGTGACCTTGAAGTTCATTTTTGTTGAACCCTTCATGTTGCCATCGCTTTTGGTCATCTGCACACTTTGAACCAGCACATAGTAGCCGGGAACGAGCGTGCCGGGCAGATTGAGTACATCGGTATAAGTCTGATTTGTCCAGTTATCGGTATGGATCGGTTTGATTGAAGACACGGTGGGACCGTCAACTTCTACCCCATCAGTTGTGGTTGCGCGACCAATAGCATCAATTGATTTAAAAGGACCAATGATTCGAGCATTAATCACGATTTGCGCAGGTTTCTCATCAATAGTTGTCGAGTCAGGTTTCCCTTGCCAGCGCAGACGCATATGATCGCCAGGATGCCACATCTCGGCCTCTGGTGACGGTCGCATGAGCGTGGTGTAACTGTACGTTTGGTGAACTGTGGCAGAACTTGAGCACGCGGCAAGTAGAGGAAGCAGGACAAGGGTAACAGACATACAGACGACCAGCCACCCGAGATGAGCCTTTCCCACTGTAGGCATCGAGCTATACACTGAAAATCATCCTTTCCACAGAAGTTAGCAGCCTCCTGTGTCCCAACAAGAGAGATGTGATACCGGAAGACAGGTTAGCAAGAGAATAACCATTTTTACTGGTGAATACAGGTATCGCTATTGATACTATTATACCTTGTTCCTTGTTGATCCTCCATATGTCAACAGGTATAGCCGGTACATATTGGTGAGCTACAGGACGCGATCGTAACATCTGAAAGAGGGTCATCATCGCATGCTCAATGATGTTCTACTGAAGGAACGTGGCAACGAGGCGGACGGTTTCACTGGGGCGCGAAAGAGGCAAAAAAAGATAGCGCAACCGGCTTGTTGGTTGTGCTATCTTTCTCATTTATCGATATAAGTGATACGCAAGCGACTTGAAGAGATCGAATAAAAAACAACAGAATCTCTACGCAGGCTAACCAGACAGAAACGCATAAAAAGCTGGTTGAGCAAAACAATATATCAATTACAGAATAGATAGAACTACAGAACGAAGCTGTCAGCGAGAGGGCTGCGGGCATTGTTATCGCGCTTGTCGCCGTTGAGATTCACGGTCGAAGCTGCCGGCTGAGCGCCAGGTCGCTGAGTCGTTTGTGGATTATAGGTATTCTGAGTTGGTGGCGGTGTATTTTGCAGGCTCTGGAGGCTCTGCAAAGCTGCCTGAGACTGAGCGCTCATGGGAGCGGAAGCCCCACCCTGCTCGTTAGCCAGCTGAATGGTTTTGCCCTCGATAACGACTGCGATGCCGATGCCGCGTCGCAGATCCGCAAGCTGGCGACGCAATTCACGATTCTCAGCCTCTAACGCATCCATCAATTTCTTTTGCTCAAGCAGCATCTGGGCGATGCCCTCAAAACCAGCACTAGCAGCACGATCCATAATGGACTCCTCTATACTTTTTTGTGTACCCATCAGTTCTAAAACAAAGTCTCCCATCAAAAGTGATAACGCCCTTCCAGCTACGTAGTACCCAATAACGGCACAACCCTTTGCAAGATCGCAGCCGCTACGCCTGTTTTGGGCATTACAGGTAGATCTTCCATTGAACCATTGGCATGAAAAATGAACACTTTATTGGTATCGGAGCCGAACCCGCTATCCGAACGACTGACATCGTTTGCTACAAGGAGGTCCAGGTGTTTTCGCACCAGCTTCTGCTGCGCATAGGTAATCAGGTTTTCAGTTTCGGCAGCGAAGCCAACGCGCACCAGACGTTGATGCTGCGGTGCCTTATCAACAGCCTCGGCCACCTCTTGCAAAATATCAGGGTTCCGTACCATGTGCAGGGTCAGGCCCTCATCATTGCTATGTTCATTCTCTTCCTGCGTTCCTGGTTGACCGCCAGTTTTCTTAATCTTTTGCGCCGCAACCTGAGCAGGGCGAAAATCTGCGACGGCAGCGCTCATGATCAGAACATCAGCAGCTGTAATGAAACGTAAAACAGCGTCACGCATCTGTATAGCCGTCTCCACCTGGTGGAGTTCCACCCCATAGGGTGGTGGTTGCGTAGTGGACCCTGTTATTAATATAACGTGTGCTCCACGATCTCTTGCTTCTCTTGCGAGAGAGTAGCCCATCTTTCCCGATGAGCGGTTCCCCACATAGCGAACTGGATCAAGCGGTTCCTGTGTGCCGCCAGCGGTAATCACGACACGCCTTCCGGCAAGATCGCCGCGCCGCCCTAGAGCAGTTGTGATTGCGCTCAGCAGAACTGCCGTTTCGGGCAAACGCCCGGGGCCAACAGCACCAGAGGCCAGACGTCCAACTTCCGGCTCGACAATCAACGCACCACGATCCCGCAACAGGGCAAGATTCGCCTGCGTTGCAGGATGAGTATACATGTCTTTGTACATCGCGGGAGCCAGCAACAACGTCGCTTGCGTTGCCAGCGCTACAGCGGTAAGCATGTTATCAGCCATACCGTGAGCAAGTCTGGCAATTGTATTGGCCGTCGCTGGCACGATCACCAGCAGGTCCGCCGTTTCCGCCAGCGCGATATGGTTTTCGGCTGCTTCCCCCGACGGCTCCCAGAGATCGCTATAGACCTGGCGATGGCTCATAGTAGCAAAGGTGAGTGGGCGGACAAAATCTTCTGCGTGTTCTGTCATGATGACATCAACCAGAGCGCCAGCCTGCTGAAGCTTACTGACCAGATCGACCGCCTTGTACGAGGCAATCCCACCACAAACGCCGACAACAATATGCTTATTGAATAACATGCAGATTTCTAAACCGGATATGACCAGTTCCCCTTATCTGGACAAGCCTTACAACCTCTCCGCATAGAGAACACTGCTACAATAGCATACGTTGATACCTCGCGACAAGCCACTTGCCCCAGAAGTACCATACGTATGCCAATCATTTTGGGGCGCTAAGCCCGTACATCCTTCTTTTTCAAGAACCAGGCGATTAACGCGCCGAATCCTATAATCATGACGATCAGAATGGCCCAGACCAGAAGAAGGTGAAATACCGCCTGTGCCTGCGTAAAGGGTGAGAAGAGAGTTCCCCAGTAGGAGAAGCCATCTGCGCCCAGCTTATCACCATGTAAACCAACTGTCGAACCCATGCCCGCCATTGCCCAGCGTGCCGGAAAGAAGGCCGCCGGCAGCTGTAAAAAGGAGGGACTGTCCAACGAGAAGACCACGCCCGCGAAAATGACCTGCGGGATCAGCACAATCGGCACAAAGCTCATGGCGCGGTCGTTGTTGGGAACGATGGCTGAGATGGTCAGACCAAGCATCAGGCCTGCCAGCGAGGTGAGCGCCATCGTGATATAGATCTCCAACACCGGCGGCAAGAAGATGCTATGTTTGAACGGTGCCTTGAGATGTACCAGCAGGACGATAACCAGGCTCTGCAACAAACACAACACGCCCAGCACCACAATCTTCGAGAACATATACGGGATCAGGCCCAGATTGACCGCACGTTCGCGGCGATAGATGGGGGCCTCTTTAACGATCTCACGAGCGCCATTGATACAGCCAAACATCACGGCTGCAAAGGCCATAATAAAGAGAATCTTCTGCGCATCGCCGCCCGATCCCTGTGCGATGGCATCCTGTTGCAGCTGCGCCTTCGATTTTCCTTGCTGGGCCGCGAACGCATCGCCCTGCGGCCCATTCAGCAGATCGCGCACGCGCTGGCAGTCAATCGACACGATGGGGCCGGAGGTTGCCAGCGGATTCTGGCGCAATGGACAGTTCGTAATGCTGGTAGCGTCGAAGGTGCCATGTCCCGCCAACAGAAACAGGATCAGACCAATAATTGGTGCCTGAAGCAGCAGGATCATCAGGTTGCCGACATCGTTGCGCAACAGTTCCAGGTAGCGTGCGGAGAGGATGCGGAACTGCCGCCAGGGATTGCCACGCTTGGGAGGGCGAATGGCGGCGTTGCTGACGCGCTGGCTGGTCTGCCCGGCTGGCCCCTGTTGCAAGGGGGTAACAACATATTTCTGGAAGTCGGGCGATGCTTTGAAACGTGCTTCGGCCTCGGCGGGAACGTTGGGGTTCTCGTCGGTCGGTTCCAGCGCACTATAAATCTCAGCGAAATCGGTCTTGCCGAAGTAGGCTTTGGTATCGTTGGGCGGACCAAAGTAGGCGAGATGACCACCCTGACAGAGGAAGCAGACATAATCGCAGGCGTTGATATTGTTGGTGGCGTGCGTGACCAGTACAATCGTACGGCCCCGGTCGGCAAGACGGCGCATCAACAGCATCATCTTACGATCCAGGCCTGGATCGAGGCCCGACGTTGGCTCATCCAGGAAGAAGACACTCGGATTTGCCAGCAACTCTAAGGCAATCGAGACGCGTTTGCGCTGTCCACCGGAGAGCTTATTCACCAGCAGTTTGCGCCGTGCCTTCATCTCCACATCTTCCAACACCTCGTTGATGCGCTCCTGAATCTGCTGCTCTGTAAAGTCGTTCGGTAGACGCAAGCGAGCGGCATAATAGAGCGCACGCTCAACGCTCAGTTCGCGGTGAATAATATCGTCCTGCGGCACATAGCCTAGCTGCGTGCTGAAGGCGGCCAGATTGCGGTAGTAGTCCTGCCCGTTATAGAAGACCATACCCTCTTGCGCCGGTCGCAAACCATTAAGGGCATCCATCAACGTAGATTTACCAGCACCAGAGCCGCCAACCAGCGCCACAAACTTGCGAGGGGGGATAGCGACCGAAATATCGTTGACCAGAATGGCGTTATTATTGCCGGTCTTCTTTAAATGAAGGGCGTCGATGCGAACCGCCTGACTCTCATCCTGCTGCGTGAGCTGCGTGCCTGTAAAGGTGATTTTGAAGGGACCGATGCGGATTACATCGCCCGGAGTGAGCACCTGATTCGAGACGCGTTTGGGCTGATCGTTGACATAAGAGCCGTTGGTGCTGCGCATATCGACGAGGCGATAGCCGCCCTGCATCAACTCCAGACGTGCATGGTGTCCCGACACCTGGGGATGATCCAACCTCACCGTATTGTCGCCGGCACGACCAAGCGTGATGAGAGGCGCACCCAGCGGGATTGGGCGAATTTCGGGGAGAGCCTCCTGCGAAGCACCACTACCGTCGTTGTAGGTCAGAGTTACAAACGTCCCGTGCTCGTCGCTAATACGGAGGATGTCGCCTCTGGTCAGAACCTTGCGCCACTGCTGATTGCCAGCAATCGCCTGACCCATATAGTCGATGCCGTTGCGGGTCTGACCATTCCTGGCGCGTGGATGAGGATGGACAAAAACAAGCTGGTTGCCCTCATGCACGATCTGCGCATGGAACCCGGAAACGGTGGGGGCATTGATGACGATATCGTTGGAGGGATCACGTCCGATGCTGATGACCTGCTTGGTAAGCGGGTAGGGCTGACGCTCCTGACCGGTGTTGGTGCTGACTTCAAGCGTTGGCGTGCTACCAGGAAGACTGGCCTGAGATGGGGCCGCCTCAAACGCACGCTGGGTGCCAAAATCGGCCTGTGCGCCATAAGACTGAGCATCAAGCGTTGGCACATAGGGCGGCGGCGTGATACCCGATGGCGATGCCGGCACGCCAGGCAACGAGACACCAGCAGGCTGATTAAAGCTCATCTGAGCGGGTGCCTGTTGCACGCCGGGCAGTGAGACACTAGAGGGTTGATTTGGAAAGCTCATTTGAGCCGGGGCCGCTTGCTGCTGAGCGCCGCCCACTACGCTGAACACGAATGTCGATGATGCCCCCAGACCAATCACATCTTGTTCGTGCAGCACGACCTGCGGAACATCGCGCTGATTGACGGTCAAACTGTTTTGCGGCGTCAACTTCCGAATATTCCAGGCACCATTATGCCACAGGATCTGAGCATGATGGCGCGAGACGGAAGGATCAGGAATGATAATATCGTTGCCGGGTTCACGACCGATATTGATGGCCGGTTTGTTAAGCTGATGGGTGCTGCCCACAAGCGGGCCTGACAGGAACCGAATCGTACCAACGATTGGTGGTCCATTTACCGCGTCCATAGAAGATTTGCCGCACATTCTACCGCCACAAAATGCTCACGCTCTCCATCACGCAAGCGAGATCTTGTCGAATACGCACAATGCAGGCGGAAAGGGTACGGTCTCTCCTTTCTTGATGAGAGTGATGAGAGTACAAATTATAGAATACAAATTGCGGAGTAATCAATTTAGGGCAAAAATGACGGAGATAACATATAATGGCACTCCGCATCTCTCGGCCATTATAAAGGAAGCCTGTAATGGGTGCAACATTTACCTCGTGTATTCCGCAACCTCTTACGCTCAAGGCCGAGATTTATGAATATTGACATTGCCAGTACTGACATCCAGAATCAGCTTTGCCGCCGCCTGTGAAGGTGCCTGACTATTCAACGGACCGTGATAGTTGACCGGCCCACCATCATTGTTTACATCGATAGGAAATTCGCTATGGATCGCACCAACATTGGTATTGGCGTCAAGCGTGACGTTGGTATTGTCAGGCAGCGTAACATCGATATTGCCCTTCTCACTCTGTAAAACGTAGCGAGCATTCGGATCTGGGGGATTAGCTGGCAGCAACCAGCCGTTAAACGTGACGTTCCCCTGTGCAGTGCCGATTCGCGAGCCAGGAGCTAGCACAGCATGTGAGATTTTGACGTTGCCGGTGCCGCCGCTCACTTGCAGTGAACCGCTCACACCATCAACGGTAATCGCACCGACGGGCGCTTCGATATCGAGCAGCAAAGAGGCGATATTATCCTGTGGCAGCGCCTTTTGAGGTAGGGTAATCGAGAGATCAACGGCATCGCTGGTGGTGCGCAACAGGCCATCGCTATCAGGGATCGTCACATTAACGGTCAACGTATTTGCTCCTGTATTATCCACAGACGTGGCGGTAGGAGTTGTAGGAGTTGAGGGAGGAGTTGGCGTCCCCTGTGGTCTGGTGCAGGTGAGAGGATTGGTGATCGTTGCAGGCGGTTGCACCTCGACAGCGATCTTACCAAAAGCCTGATTGGCATCGCTCTGTGTATTTTTATGCACAATCTTCTTGCTTTTGACCGTGGCGTTTGTCGCGTTGGGGTCAACCTGGATAGAAATATTGCCGATCTTGTCGCAAACCTGGATCTGCGAGAGGGCGGAGGGCAAGATAACCTGCGTCGTCTCCTCATGCGTGAAGGTTTGCAGGCCACCACCGACCGGCCCGATACTGATGTCCCCCTGTCCCTGAGAAGCGCGAAAGGCCGCAAAAACCACAATGGCCGCGCCAATGACCGTCACCAGGATTCCTAGCAAACAGCCTGTGAGCAAAGCCGGCCAGACACGGCGACGACGAGGGCGACGAGAGCGAGGTCGCGGACGTGGTGGATACGGGCGTCTGGAAGAATAATCATCCTGCTCGTATTCATCATAGTAGCGTCTAGCCGGTCGTCTACCTTCTCTATTTCTTCCGTTATCCATATAGGGGTCTTCGGCCTCGCTTTCCAACTGAGGGGCAATATAGATTATTTGTACCTGTACCAGTACTACGAACGAGATACGGTGCAGGTTCGTATCCTCTCTCCATGAACAAACCTTGTAATTTCTTTCGTAGTCGCGGGGGGGGGGGGGGGCGCGGGGGAGCCCAACAACAAGAAGCACAACCCGGCGGGCGGGGGGGGCGGCAGGGGGAACACA
>JAICIM010000341.1 GCA_025928885.1 Ktedonobacteraceae bacterium
AGTCTGGCCCATATTGAAATGCATACGAATCAAGAACAGGAGGTCGAGGCATGAAAGTAGACTGGAGAGGTGTGATTCCCGCCATCACCACCAGATTTAACGAGGATTACAGTATCGATCACGCGTTTTTTGCCGAACACTGCCACTGGCTGGTAGATGCGGGCTGCATCGGGTTGGTGCCGCTCGGCTCATTGGGTGAGGGGGCAACGCTGAGCTTTGAGGAGAAGGTGGCGTTGCTGGAGACTGCGATTGGTGCGGTGGGAGATCGCGTCCCCGTCATTCCTGGTATCGCCTCGCTTTCAACCGCCGAAGCAGTCAGGCTCGCTCAGGCCGCCGAAGCTGCTGGTTGTAGCGGTCTGATGGTCCTTCCTCCATACATCTATTCCACCGATTGGCGCGAAATGAAGGCCCATGTCACCACCGTGATCGGTGCTACCGCCTTGCCGGTGATGCTCTACAACAATCCCGTGGCCTACAAAACCGACTTTTTGCCAGAGCAGATAGCCGAGCTTGCACAAGAGCATGCGAATCTGGTGGCGGTCAAAGAGTCCAGCACCGATGTGCGCCGCGTTACCGCGCTGCGGGCGCTGTTGCAAGATCGTCTGGAACTGCTTGTCGGGGTGGATGATGCCATTGTGGAGGGCATTCAGGCCGGGGCGATCGGCTGGATTGCGGGACTGGTCAACGCTTTTCCGGTGGAATCGGTGGCGCTGTTTCGGCTTGCTCGGCAGGTGCGTGATGGGCGAGGTGATCGGGCCAGCCTCGAAGCGCTCTACAACTGGTTTCTGCCCCTGCTGCGGATGGATACTGTCCCTAAGTTTGTCCAACTTATAAAGCTAGCGCAGGAGCGGGTTGGCATGGGGAGCGCACGTGTGCGGCCTCCTCGTCTGGAGCTGGTTGGCGCGGAACTGGAACAGGCGCAGCATACGATAACGAACGCGCTTGAGCAGCGTCCTACCATTGCTCCGGCTCTCCAGGAGTCTTAAAAAGCTTGGGAGAACTTTAGAGGGAGCTGAAAGTTTTGTGGCAACTCCTTTTTCTGTGCTTGATGGCGGTGGCGAAGTGAAACGATTGCAATGGTTGATCCGTGCTATATTCGTCATCATCGAAAAACACGAAGAAATAGTTGAAAAGCAGAAAAGGAGTAGAACTATTATGGTTATGGCTATTGTTTGGTGGTTGATTGTTGGTTTGATTGCGGGCTTCCTGGCGAGTCTTGTGATGCGTGGCGGCGGCTATGGTGTGGTTGGCGATATCATCGTCGGTCTCGTCGGTGCCTTGATTGGCGGCTTCCTGTCGAACTTGCTGGGCCTGGGTGCATCCGGCATCATTGGTACCATTATCGTAGCCTTCATTGGTGCCTGTATCCTGATTGCACTGCTCCATGCATTCAGTGGAAGCACGCGCCGCACGCTATAACAAGCGTAGTAACAACAAAAAGGACCTCTGAAAAATAGAGGTCCTTTTTTGTTGTCTGGAAAGGATGCAAAATGGCTGTCAATCCCCGCCAATTGAGAAAGGCCGAGCGTAAGCTCAACGCCTGTAATGTGAGATGATTCACCCTTCCAGTGTGGGATGTGTCCTAATAAGTTCCTGCTTTTGCGGTTAAGCTATAGACACAACAAAGAGCTTTCTACGAAAAAGTGGGAAGACGTGTGTAGAGCTAGTAAAAGATGAGCACGGTAAAAACGAGCCATACTGGAAGGATGCGAGCATCATGCTTTTTAACCAGACAAATAAGAAGGTATCAAACCTGATTCTACCAATTTTGAGTGCGTGTTTTCTACTCCTGCTGGCTGCCTGTTCCGATCCATCGGGAGGCACAGGAACGACTGCCCCCAATCCGCCAAACAATGTTTCAGCACAGGCAGTCGTCGCCACGCTCAAGCATAGCCCCACTGGTACGACAGAGTTGTCGTGGAATCCTGAAGATCAGAAATTAACGGTAAAAATCTCCTTGACCGGTCTGGCACCAAATAGCTCACATGCCGCCCATATTCATGCTGGCACCTGTGCGGCGGATGGCGCGATTGTCTATCCTTTGAACACGATTGTTGCCAATGCTGAAGGCGCAGCGTCTAGCGAGACAACGATTGAACATGTGAAAAATGGGATACCGGCCAGCGGCTGGTACATCAATATCCACAACGGCACCACAATGGCGGCAATTGAACATATGCCGATTGCCTGTGGTAACATCAGCAACTCCAATACTTCAACCAAAGAGAAGCAAGAAGCGCATGTTGTGCTGGGAAACAGCATCGCACCCAACGAATCGGCGAGTGGGCAGGCGGAGCTGGCGACCGAAAATGGCAAAGTTACGCTGAAGATTACGCTGGCGGGTCTGGTACCCAACAGCAAGCATATTGCGCATATCCATGCCGGAAGCTGTGAGGAGCAGGGAGCGGTCGTGGTGATGCTCAACCCGGTCGTGGCCGATGCTCAGGGCAACGGCACCTCTGTAACCACGATTGAGAAAGTACCATCCACAGCCAAAGGTCTCTATGTCAATGTCCATATGGGGGGGACGATGGACCAGTTGAAGCAGTCCGCTTTCTTCAATCCTATCGCCTGTGGCAACCTGCCAGTGAAATAAACCCATCATCGAACACGCAAGCAACCCGTCTCTGTCAATAGCAGAACGGGTTGTTTTTGCTGTCTGAGATTATTTCGCTGGGGTATCCTGATTGGATGATTCAAGCTGGGCGACCAGGACGGCGCGTAGCTCATCTGGGAGTGGAGTTGAGCGCCCGGTTTGTTTGTCTATGGCAACAATGATCAGTTGGCCGCTGGTAGCAGGCTTGCTTGCCTCTGGTCCCATTTCTGTCAGTTCATGCGCGTAAAAGGAGGTGAAGGAAACCGTCCACGAACTGCGACCGACCCGAATGATTTGGGAGATAATTGTCAAATCGTCGTTATAAGAAATAGCTCTGTGGTAGTTGCAGGAGGCATGCACGCGGGGAAACTCCAGCTCTGGAAAGGTCGTGACGCGTGGCAGGCCGAGCGTGCGCATTAGCTCATGTTCGGCTACATCCATATAGCGCATCATAGCCGAAAAATGGATACGGCCTGACAGATCAATATCGGCGAATGGAACGCGTACTTCTATACTATGTTGCATGGGGTTATCATAGCAGTTGATGTGTTCCCCTGTCAACAATCGGGCAAGAGCCAGTGCAAAGTTAGGAGCGAGAGCATAAAAAGCAGTTGCTGCATGAAATGAATGGCTGAAACAGGAGCGTTGCATCACGACAAGTTATATCCCTGCATGGAACAACTTGCCGTGATGCAACGGTCTGCTTCGCTGCTACCGAATATATTCTCTGCAATACTCTGAAGAGGGCCGGTAAGCTGCTCTGCTATACATGCGTACCGCTAGACATGGGTTATGTTGTCATTTGAGCGCTAGCGGATGATTCGCGGATAGTTCTCATGCGGCGTAGTTCGGGCCATATCAGAGCGACTGTGGCGACAACGGCGATAGTCCCAACTCCGCCGAAAACAACTGCCGGGATCGGACCAAGCAGTTGAGCTGCCAGGCCAGATTCAAAACCGCCCAACTGATTTGAGGTCCCGACGAAAAGTGAGGTCGCGGCACTGACACGACCACGCATATGATCAGGGGTGCGTACAAGGGTCAGCGTGCCACGGATCAGCATGTTGATGTTGTCCAGTCCGCCCAGCACAAAGAGCATGAGAAAAGAGAGCCAGAACCAGTGAGAAAGGCCAAAGACGATGGTGGCGAGGCCAAACCCGATGATTGCCAGCAAAAGCGTTTGTCCCGCGTGGCGAAAGGGTGGACGATGTGCCAGAAAGAGCGCCATCCCGACGGCACCAACCGAGTCGGCAGCTTGTAGCCAGCCCAGGCCGATAGCGCCAACGTGCAGGATGTCGCTGGCAAAGATCGGCAGCAAAGTCGTTGCGCCACCAAAGAGGACCGCGAAAAGATCGAGCGTCATCGCCGCCAGCATCACCTGAGTGCGTCCTAGAAATTGCAGCCCTTCCACGACCGTTTTGAGAGAACGTGCTTGCGTGCCTTTTTGCGGTTGGTCCCGGGAACGTACACGTAGCGTGAGCATGAGTAGCGAGATGATGATAAAGGCCGCCGCGCTGAGTACGTAGACGAAGGTCGCCCCATTGAAGAGAGCTATCAAGAAGCCACCAGAGGCCGGACCCAGTACTGAGGCAAGATGACCAGAACTCGTTCTCCAGGCAGTGGCATTCTCGAATAGATGTTCAGGGACCACCTGTGAGACCAGAACAGCGCTGGCCGGGCCGCTAAAGGATTGTGCCGCGCCCATCACAGCCAGGCACGCGTAGATGAGCCAGAGTGAGCCATGAAGGGCAGAGAGGGCCGCCAGGCCCAAACTTGCCAGCCCTAAGAAGGTAAGCGAGACAAGGAAGATCGTCTTCCGACTATAGAGATCAACGATATAGCCGGAGGGCAGAAACAGGACAATGATGGGAATGATCTGCGCCAGACCAACGCCACCAAGCACAAGTGCTGAATTGGTGCGTTCAAACAGCTCCCACCCAATGGCAACGGTGAGCATTTGTTGGGCGAAAGCGGCAACAAATGCACCTGACAGCAGGATGCAAAAATTGCGGAAGCGCAAAGCCGCATAAGAATCGTGGGCAGGTGGTTCACCTGAACCGGTAGTTAACGGAACCGGTCGTGTGTTCGTCATAGTCTCCTCTTTCTCGTCGTCTCGATGCATCGAGGGTCCGAGAAGAGAGGTCAACCAACAAAAAAGCCAGACACCCTATCTTCTGTGGACCAATGACGTGCATCGTATGTCCAAAGATGCTGGGGTCTGACGTTCAGCTCACGGCCAGTCTCTTGAAAGAATGGGAGAACTGGCATATCAATTATATTTGTCTTTCAAGATACTATGTTCCTCAGCTTTTGTCAAGATTTATGGGTAATCATAGGGCTTTTTGGTCATTCCATCTTATTCTACGACCCGCAAAACAATTTTGCCGCGTAGATGGCCGCTTTCGCCGCGTATGTGTGCCTGACGTACCTGTGAAAGAGGCACAACCGTGTCAATGGCGACATGGAGACGTGCGGCGTCGATCAGGCGGCCAATCTTGGCAAGTTGCGCCGCATCGGGGTGGAGGCTTGGACGCCCCGTGCCAATAGTGATACCAAGCCGGGTGGCACGTTCGGCAGAGTAGTTGCCAATATTGATTGCTATTAGTCTGCCTCCGTGTTTGAGCACAGAGAGCAGACTATCTGCGTTCATGCCTCCAACTGTATCATAGATGAGATCGACGTTACGAAGCGCCTGCTCGACTGGCGTGGTGGTGTAATCGATATATTCATCGATGCCCAGTTCGTGCAGGAACGCTTCGTGGCGGCCCGATGCTGCTGCGATGACATATGCTCCTTTGATCTTCGCCAGTTGCACCGCAAAATGTCCCACGCCGCCGGCTGCGCCGTTGATCAGGATCGTCTGACCCGGTTCTAGATCCTGGTAGAGAAACTGCCAGGCCGTCAGAGCCGCCATTGGAACCGCCGCCGCCTGGATATGATCGATGCTCGTTGGTTTCAGAGCAAGGTCTGTGACCGGGGCCGTGGCATATTCAGCATAGGCTTTACCGCCAGCAGGGAAGCGGATCATGCCAAAGACGGCATCTCCTGTATCAAAGGTGGTAACGTCAGGACCGACAGTTTCAACAATGCCGGAGAGATCGAAGCCGGGAATATGAGGCCGAGCAATTGGTGGAATGGCGTGCCGAAATTGCTCTGGCACATCCGGGAAGCCAGCCCGCGCCCGCCAATCAGCAGGATTCACTCCTGCGGCATAGACGCGAACCAGCACCTCGCCCGGCCCTGCAACAGGGCGAGGCACATCCTCATAGATCAGAACTTCCGGTCCTCCGTCTTCATACACCTGGACTGCTTTCATCGTTTCAACACTCATAGATTTACCTTCTTTATGGCTGCTTATAGTATGCTTGTTTGATCGTGCAACCCTCGCCTATAATGCTAAAATGGAAGCGTCCAACAAACAACGAACAATTGAGCTGTCGTGTCGGTTACCCGACAGGAGAGGTTGTTTGTCGGCTAAACGAGATAGGAGGACAAACGATGGCGATTGAGGACCGACGTATTCAACGCACACGTCAATTGTTAAAGCAGGCATCCATTGAGGTTATGCAGGAGAAGGGATTTCCGGCGACGAGTATTCAAGAGATTGCCATGCGAGCCAACGTCAATCGAGGAACCTTTTACGATCACTTTGCCGATAAATATGCGCTGTTGGAGGTGCTGATTCGCGATGAGTTCCATCATCTGGTTGGTGCCTTCCCTCCGGCCCCGCGCTGGGATAGCGGCGTTTTGCAGCAGCTCATTCGGCTCATCCTCGAAAACTTTAGAGATGTGCAGCGCCGTTGTCGTCCTCTGGGAGAGATCGATCCGTTAACTCTGCGCGTTATTCAGGAAGAACTGGCCTTGCTGTTGCTGTCGTGGCTTAAAGAGAAGAGGAAAAGGGGCGCTCGGGAGGCGATCCCGCTGCAAACGGCGGCAGGAACAATGAGCTGGGCCATTCTAGGGGCGGCGCTGCAATGGAGCCTGGAGCCTGATAGCGTGCCAGCAGAGCGCATGGCCCATGATATCTTGCGCTTGCTTCTGCAAGGGGTGGGGCATCTGACTGACGCCCCGGATCAGCACAAAGATTGAGCGTTATTTCTGCTTTTCTCTTTGAAGCAGACCCATCAGTCGCACCCGTGCGATCTTGCCTGTCGGTGTGGCTGGTAGTTCGTTGAGCAGTAGTAGCTCTTCGGGCCATTTATATTTCGCCAGCCCCTTGCCCGCCAGATGCGCTGTGATCTCGGTCAGGGTAATGCTATAGCCAGGGCGCAGCGATGCGATCAGGGAAGAGCGTTCGCCGAGTCGTTCGTCGGGACGCGCGATGATGGCGAATTGATTAAGTGGCACCAGATCAACCAGCAGGCTTTCAACTTCAACGGCGGAGAACTTCAAGCCGCCGCGATTGATCAGTTCGGTACGTCGTCCCTCAAAGGCGATGGTGCCATCAGCGTTAAAGCTGGCCAGATCGCCTGTGCGCAGCCAGCCATCAGGCGTGACAGCATCGCGTGTGAGCTGCTCGTCGTTCAGGTAGCCGCAGAACATAGAGGGGCTGCGATAGAGCAAATCGCCGGTTTCGCCGTTTATTACGTCCTGCATGTTGTCATTGACGATGCGTACCTCGGCTCCCGTTACGGGCCTACCGATGCTGGTGCTGGCAGCTTCTGGTGGATCATCCGGGCGCGTAAAGGTACCTGCGCCCACTTCGGACATGCCCCACTGCACAATCACTCCCGCTTCCAGTGTGCGTCGTATATCGGCGACGAGCGCAGTGGGAACTTTTGCGCCACCTGTTCGGACCTCGCGTAAATGAAGGTGGGGTGCCTCTGGCTGTGTGTCCAGGTGGAGACAAACATCGCGTAGTTGGGCAGGCACGGCAAAGGCAACCGTCGCTTCTGCTTGATGAGCCAGATCAAAGAACCGTTCCGTTCGCCAGCCTGGGAGAAGTGCTTGCCGACCATGACTCAAGACACTCAGGTGGATGGAGAGCAGTCCGAATAGATGCGTGAAGGGGCTGGCGCTGATGATCGTATCCTCTGCTCTCGCTTTGCCATCGCTGGCAACTGCGGCGGCATTTGA
>JAICIM010000700.1 GCA_025928885.1 Ktedonobacteraceae bacterium
CGATGGATATTGACGGTTGGTGCCAGCAGCACATGTGCTCCCTTGCTTCTGGCCTCCTGCCCAAGCGCCTGTCCGACGCGCCCCACCAGGTCGGTGTTCCAGGTGGAGGCGAGGGAAATGCCAGCCGGGAAACAGGCGGCCTTTGTGCCACCGACGAGGCTGCCACCTCCTCTGGCTCCGTTTGGTCCATCCGACATCTTCAATGCAGGAATGCCCAGGCGTTTGATTGCGACGGTGTGCCACATGTCTGAGCCAGCGAGCAGCGAGACTTTCTCCTGAAGGGTCATCTGACCGAGCAGATCTTCGATGCGGTCACTCATTGCTGTTCTTCTCCTATCAGGTTATCAACACTGATGCAGGGGACATTTCCCCTCCTAATAGTAATGAACATTTTTGTCCTGGTAGAAAGAGAAGAATTGCTTTATGTGGCTCAAAATCGCAGAAGGGAAGACTTTTTGCTCGATCAGAAGCCGATTTATGCTATGAATGAGAGGCGCGAAAAGTCATCATACTCCCTGACGGGGAGCCAGAACCTGATTTAGTTCTTCAACAGAAAGGCTCCAGCGATAGCCGCAATGGTGGCAACTGTGTGGACCGAGATGGCCATGCTTTTTCATACATGCTCCTCCACATTGCTTGAACATGTTCGAACATACCGCCTCACAACGTGCATCCTCAACAGAAGATGTCTGGCTGGAGGATGCGATTGTTCTTGCCGCGTCCGCCGTCCTTTTCTGCCTATCTGCTGGATTGCCTTTATGTTCTCTCACTATGGTTCCCTTTCTCTGATACCGTGCTGCCTGAGAAAATCTGATACAATATATCTGATGTGTAGTCATCGATACATATGTTCAGCTCTAAAGAGAAAACTCTTTTTCTGCTTTTTTACTATAACGTTGGAGTATGAAATGGATATGAGGGAAGTTCTCATCATGATCTCATATAATAGAGCATGATATTATCTATCAAAGCAAAGCACTTTTCTATTGGTTGGGAGAAACCGTTTATGCGAATATTGGTGGCGGAAGATCATGTCGAACTGGGGCCAGATCTGAAGAGGGGGTTAGAATATTGCAAGTATATGGTCGATCTGGTAACACACGGCGAGGACGCGCTATCGCTTGGATTGAGCACACCATATGATCTGATCATTCTCGATATTATGCTGCCCGGTATGAGTGGGCTGGAGGTCTGTCGCCTGTTACGTCAGCAAAAGCGTAGCATGCCTATTCTCTTTCTCACTGCTCTTGGGGAGATAGAGCAGCGCATTCAGGGACTTGATCTTGGTGCTGATGACTATCTCTCCAAGCCTTTTAGCTTTCGTGAGCTGGAGGCCCGGGTACGCGCTTTATTGCGCCGCACGAGCGCGGAAAAAACGTCGGTGTTGCGCTTTATGGATCTCACGCTGGACACGCGCACCCATGAAGCGTGGCGTGGGGAGCGCCTCATCACACTTTCTCACAGAGAGTATGTGCTGCTTGAGTATTTGATGTATCATCCGCGTCAGGTCTTGAGCCGCAACATGATTGCCGAACACGTCTGGGACGATGAGGCCGATCGTCTCTCCAACGTGATTGAAGTCTATATTCGCTACCTGCGCAATAAACTCTGCGCTCAAGGAGAGCCAGATATCATACATACTATTCGGGGCGCTGGCTATCAACTGAGGGAGCCGGAACCATGAAACACCTCTCTTCTCACATTTACCCGCTGGGCATTCGCTGGCAACTAATGCTCTGGTATAGCTTTGTCTTTGCGTTGTTGATGGTATTCGCAGGCTTGCTCTTCTATAATCGTCTGCAATCAACGCTGGCTGGCAGCCTGGATACCGAATTGCAGTTGCAGGCTCAGCAGATCGCTGGCGATATTACCATCGAGGATGGGCAAGGCATAACGGTTCATGATGCTACAGCCGATCTGCCCGGCTTTGGTCGTGCGGGCAGGGGGCAGCACTCTCCCCCTCCTGCTGATGTCAACCTGGATATCCTCGTCCGCGTTCTGGATAAAAATGGCCAACCTCTGCGAACGACGCCGGCTTTTTACGCTCTGATTGTCCCACCACAGAGCGTGACGCAGCCGTTGCATGGTCTGCCCTGGCAGGGAACGATTACGACAGTCGATGGTCAGGCGGTGCGGCTCTATAGCCGTGCGCTGGTTGCCGACAACGAGATTTTCGGCGTGGTCCAGGTCGGCACGACGCTTACTCAGGTTGATACAACGTTGCAAGACGTATCGGTTGAGCTATTGTTGCTGGCACCCTTTATGCTGGCGCTTGGTGGCCTGATCAGCTACTGGCTGACAGCACGCGCGTTTATGCCCATCGAGCGTCTGATTAAGGCGGCACGGAAGATCAGAGCCGGCGATTTGCGCCAGCGCGTACCCGTGCCGCGTCCCCATGATGAGGTGCGCGATCTGGCCCTGACGCTAAACGAGATGATTGAGCATCTGGAGCAGGCATTTACACGGCAGCAGCGCTTCGTTGCCGATGCTTCGCACGAGTTGCGTACACCCGTTGCCGTCATTCGCAACAAGGCGGATATGGCTCTAATGCAAATATTTACCCCCGATGAGCACCTCAATGTGTTTCGTTCTATTTATAGTGAAACCGAGCGGCTCAGCCATCTGATCAGTAATTTGTTGGCTCTGGCCCATCTTGACGAGGGACAGGTGCGCCAGAAAAAGGAGGTGGTGCGGCTGGATCATCTTGCGCAGGTTGTTGCGGAGATGACGGAGCCGTTGGCGACTGAGCATCAAGTAAACATACAAGTGGAGACGAAGGGACAGGTGTGCGTCTCCGGCGATGAAGCGCGTTTGTTAGAGGTGGTGATGAATCTGACAGAAAACGCTATTCTTTATAATAATGCTGCGGGAACGGTCTCTCTTTCTGTCAAAAGCAAAGATGCTCTGGCGTTGCTGATCGTGCGCGATACCGGCATTGGTATCGCATCTGAACATATCCCCCATCTGGTGGAGCGCTTCTATCGCGTCGATCCAGCTCGCACCTATACCGCTGGTGGCAACAGCGGCCTGGGGCTGGCCATTGCCGATGGCATTGTAAGGGCGCACGGCGGCTCGCTGACCATTGAAAGCCAGATCGGGCAAGGATCAACCTTCACCGTCGCGCTCCCCCTATCTCAATGAACATCTGGTTGTACCAATGTAATCGCGGTGGAACAATAATGGGTTTTCCAACCAAAGAGGGTATATGAGTCATCCCTAATTTTTCTGGATTTCCATTTGTAGCCAGAAGCGAGAAATGGGAGGCTAGGCAAAACGGATCTCCTCGTTTAGACTGTTGAGTAGCAAACACATCAAC
>JAICIM010000261.1 GCA_025928885.1 Ktedonobacteraceae bacterium
GCGCAGGTCGTTCAGGCTGCGATGTCCGAAGAGCAGTTGCAGGAAGACGAGCGGCGCAAAGCCTGCACCGGCATTGGAATCGTAGACGGGAACGTTCCAGTGCTCGGCGGTGGTGAGGCGACCATCGGTAAAGACCATGCGCAGGCCGCCGCGATAGAAATCCAGCTTGAGTTCGCCGCTATAGTCAGCCACGATCGAATCTGCCAGGCGCTTTTCCAGGACAGGAGCAATCAAGCGCAGAAATGCAGGCACATCGCGCACACGGACATACCAGGCGTAGGGAGGCTCGTACAGCGGAGCAAGCGCCTGTCCCAGGGCATCGTAGGCCGGGTGGGTGCGACCGAGGGAGAGACTGATCTCGCTGAGCGGCTCGTTTGTTTCAGGGTTGTGCGTGGGGAGTTGCTGCCCATAGGTCTCTAAGCCGCGTAAGACGGAGGGCATGAGAGCCTGCCAGTTGATGCCTGCGACGGTTTCCAGAATGCCGATGCCGATGCCGCGCCCCCAACGTCTGGTAGAGGCCGACAGAAAGCCCTTTGGCGTGTTTTCCGCATCTTCGATAATTTGCAGACCGGTCTTATCGCGTGGCGGCCTGGCTTTCCAGGTGGCGATCTCATATTCCCAGTAGTTGTCAGGGGCCGGTGTCCAGACGATGCCAGCGGCGCGGCGGCGGCGATAGCAATGCTGGATGAAGGGAATATCATCGACGGTGGCCTCGCGCAGGGTATATGGCTCCTGTTCACCCGCTTTGAGCCTGGGGATTGCTGAGAGATAGGTGACGCGGCGACCACCCAGGTCGAGGGCATATTCGTAGCCAAATTGGCGATAGAAGTAGGGGATACCGGTAATGGCCTGGACGAGATGCCCTTCGGCCTCGCTGCGAGCATGGACCAGCTCGAAGAGAGCGCGGACCAATCCCCGGCGGCGATAGGTGGGATCGCTGGCAACGAATTCGGGGCGACCGATGCGGAAGCGAATGCCTTCGTACTCCCAATCCTGACGCCAGAGGCAGGTGCAGGCGACGATGGGATTGTCCTGTTTGCTGGTATCCTCTACGACGCCAAAGTCACCGGGTTCCATGAGTGGGTAGTCGCCAGACATGAGACGCCGCACTGTATCAGCGAGGCTGGTATTGGGCGGCTCATCGGCGGTGGAGCGAAAGACATGGCCGGTCAGTTGAGCGATTTTTTCGGTATCTTCGGTGGTGGACCAGCGCAACACGAGACCGTCGCCGAGATCGCGCCGATACTGAGGTGACGCAGCGGTAAGCATGAACAAATCCTTTTTTTAGCGAATATGAGTTGTAATCGATCATAAAATATGGTTACAACTGGTGCGGTAGAGCGTCCATCTCGATGTCACAAAAGCGTGAGGTTGTAGTCACGACACGTGTAGAGGGAGAAAATCTTCCCAATCGTGCTATAATATGGATGACTATGGCTACTATACAGAGTCTTCAGGAGGGTTGTCAACCCGCTTGTTTGTCCCCCGATGAAGTACAGGACAATTGACATCGTGTGTGCAACCCTCTATACTAAAATTGCCGAAAACAGATTTGGGTTGCTCTGTTAGCGACCGCTTATGGAGCAGCTTAACAGGAGGATTGCAAGAACAATGACCTATGTGATAACCCAGCCGTGTATTGGAGTGAAAGACGCTTCCTGCGTGGATGTATGCCCGGTTGACTGCATTCATCCGTCGCAGGGTGAAGAAGGATATGATGAGAACGAGCAGCTGTACATCAATCCAGATGAGTGCATTGACTGCGGGGCTTGCGAGCCTGCTTGCCCGGTAACCGCTATCTTTGAGGAGTCGGCGGTGCCAGAAGAGTGGAAGAGCTTTATTAAGATCAACGCTGATTTCTTTAAAGGCTAACCAAACAAGCTGGACTTATCTCAATCCCTTCGATCACAACTCATGGGGCGAGCGACATCTTTGTTGAGGAGATGGGAGCTTGCCCCATCTAGTACTTGCAGTGGTATTTGCCGGTTTTTTCCCTTTTCGCAAAGCTGTGATATAATACGTGTGCTACGTTCATCTTGTCGGCACACATAAAACTTCTTGATGGAGCGAACCCCTATGCCAATTACTCGACGCAGACGAGCTAATCCACCCGATCAGCCAGAGAATAACAACAATCATGTTGCTGAGCAAGCTGAGGCAGTTGTGCCTGCCGAGACGCCAAGCGCAGGCGAGCAGGTTGCCGAGACGCCAGCCACAGAGGCCTCCGCTGCCAGCGGTGAGCAAGGAACCACCACTTCAGCCGCACGCACGGAGCATGTGGCATATCAGCAAGCGTTGCCAGCGCCAGCCGCGACGAATGGTGACCGTGTAGAACAGCGGCAAGATTACACGCCCAGCATTGAGCCGGGCCGCCGAACAGCCAGAGGCGAATTATTCCGGCGCCCGCCACAGGTCCCAGCATCGCCGGCCCCTTTGCCAGTCGTCGCTTCAGCGCCGTTGCAAGCGCCAACCCACGAGATCAGCTTGCCACTGGGCAATCTGTTGCACCTGGCTTACAATCCCAGCTATACAGGCTCAGATGAGGCAAGGAGCGCGTTGTTGCATAAGCTGGCCCACGATAGTAAAACAGGTGGGCGTGGACGCTGTTGGAGCTGTGGCTCGCTGGCGATTGCCTACGATCATTGGAGTACTCGCAGTAAAAATTTCGGGGAAGTGGGAATTGCCTTCTGTGAGATCTGCGGCGTGTGGAGCGTGATGTAACTCAGCTAATAGATACCACCGAGTGTTCTACTACAGAGCATGTTTACTCCCTTTTTGTGTAGCGCTACTTGACCCTGGAATGAAGGAGTGAGCGATATGACGACGGGTCAGAATGCCCCTGTCTCCTTCCCTTGTCCACGTTGTGGCGGTCCTATGTCTAAACCAGCTGGTAGCTCTTTTTACTGGCACGCAACGACGAATCATCCGCCGTGTAGTATTACCAGCGTTGTTGAGTTTCCTGAACACTTCTCTGTTGACGTACCACCTCCGGTAGAGGTCTCCAACGAGCAGTTGCAGTCAAAGAATACCCCTTCTTGAATGCGGCAATTCATAAAGTAGCGGTGTCAGCCTGTTGCAACCAGGCGCTCTCATCTTTCGTAGTTACATGAAGAAGGCATGCTCTTCGGCTTAGCTGAAGAGCATAGTTTTCCAGGATCAAACGAACCATAGTGGCACCAGTTCTGGGTATGTATTCACCAGGAGGTGGGGTACAATGTATTACAATTCGAGAAATAACGGTCCCTCTGGCCGGGGGAACGCTTTACGATCACGTTATCAATATCAAACGCTGCCATACGGGCAGGAAAGTGTGCAGGCAAGCTCCCTTATCAGTAAGGTGATGGGATTGCTGGCTTTCTCCTTCGTTTTTGCCACCATAGGAGCCTTTTTCGGCATCCAGGTCGGGTTGGGCTATGGCCTCTCCCTGTTTGTGGCGATTGCCGGTCTGGTAGTCTTGATTGCCTTAAATTTCTTAATTCAGGTCTCAGGCTTAAACCTGGTGTTGTTATACCTGTTTACCTTTTTGGAAGGACTCTCGCTGGCACCACTGTTGGGGGCGTATCTGAGCTTTAGCGGCGGACAGGTGCTGCTGATGCAGGCGTTTTTGATTACAGCCGTCACGGCGCTGGGCCTGGGGGCCTATTCCTGGACAACGAAGAGAGATTTCACCCGTCTGGGCGATTACCTGTTTTTTGGCCTGATTTTGTTGCTAGTCACGGGCCTGATCGGCATTTTTTTCCACTCAACAATCTTTTCTCTGGTCATTTCGGTTATAGGTATTGCCATCTTCTGTGGTTATGTACTATTCTATGTGCAGCGTGCAAGGTATATGGCCGATACAACGCCGAATGCCATAGGTTTGACGGTTTCGATCTTTATCACGGTGCTTAACCTGTTCCTGTACATCTTGCAACTGTTAACCATCTTGAACGGAAACCGTCGCGACTAACCAGAACGCACGAACAGATGGCCTGCCAGCTCTTCTGGTCTGACCGGCCCCCTAGCTGTCATGGATGCAGAACCGGAATAGATAGGTAACCGGTTTTGTTTTCTTGAATAGATAGGATATCCAGGCATGAATGTCTGGTTGTTGAGAAGAGCAGATACATATATCTGACTTTGGAAAGTGAGTTAAAATAATATGGAAACGCATGCCAATCTGTTTCATGTTGGAGACCAGGATTTTGAGGCTAAAGTCCTCAAGTCGGACAAACCCGTAATTGTTGATTTCTGGGCCGAATGGTGCGGTCCTTGTCGCGCCATCGCTCCAGTCTTTGCGCGTTTGAGCGATCAGTATCAGGGGAAACTGGGCTTTGCCAAGATGGATATCGATGAGAATGGTCAGACCCCTCAGCGTCTTGGTATTCAGGCCATCCCAACGTTGATGATTTTCCAGGGCGGGAAGCTAATCGGTCGTATGGTCGGACCTCATCCCAGCCGTTTGCAGGGTGAGATTGACCGTGTGCTGGCCGAACATGGTAGCACGAAAGCCTAAAAGTCAGAGCAGGTGAGTGACCTGGTACGAATTGTTGTGCCAGGTCACAAATTCGCCTCACTTACCACTCGACGCTTTTACCTTTTTGTGATATATTCTTCCCATATTCTTATTACCATTTATTCACTGTTGTATGGACATAAGGGGAACCGTAATGCCAACTCTTGAAAGATCAAATCCATTGCCGCTTTACTATCAGCTAAAAGAAGTGCTGAAACAGCAGATTAATGCAGGCCATCTTGCACCTCATACTGCTATTCCCTCTGAGCCGGAACTGGTGGCTCAGTACCATGTAAGCCGGGCAACTGTACGGCAAGCATTGACCGAACTGGTACATGAGGGGCTGTTATATCGTCAGCATGGCCGAGGGACATTTGTTTGTGAGCCGCGCGTGCAGCAGCATACGCTTAGCGAACTGACCAGCTTTTCTGAGGAACTGAGAAAGCGCGGCAAGCGGCCTGGTGGCTTGCTATTTGTGAGCGAACTGGTGCGTGGTTCGCAAACTGTACGTGAAGCGCTCCGTCTAACGGACGAAGAACAGGTCATCAGGTTGGAGCGCTTGCGCACTGCCGATGATGAGCCTGTGGGCTATGAGGTCGCTTATCTGCCCTATCCCCGTGCTGGTGGCATTTACCAGCGTGCCAAAGAGGTTGCTGATGGCTCCCTCTACGATCTGATGACCTCTGAGGGACTGGTGCCATATCTGGCGGAGTATAGCTTTAGAGGCGACGCTCCTACTGACCGTGAGGCTGAACTCCTGCGCATCGCCTCCGATGAAGGTGGTGTTCGCTTGGAATGCACTACGTTTGATGAGACCGGCGCTCCTATTGCGTTTACCGAAGGCTTCTATCCTTCTGCACGCTATGATTTCCATGTGACGTTACGCATCGCCCGGTAAGATCATCCAGCGCAGCCTATTGACCATATGTGCGGCAAATCCTTGAACCCTTTAGCGCTTCCTGTACATTCCAGACCCGAATTGGGTGCTGATTGTACTAGGATGTGCGGGGGGACACGTGTTATACTAGCAAGGATTTGTCGCATATGCTTTGAGTTGATAAACCTGAACGGTAGACAATAGAGGAGAGTCACGGCTACTATGGATGATAAACAAGACGGACATGAGAGCGCTGAGCAAAATAGCGCCAATCAGACGACTTTTCCGCTCCATTTCGTGAAGCGTGAGGATCTGGCACGAGATGAGCAGGCATGGACCGATAGAGGGAACGCAGCCGCCCAGGAGGGTGATTATAATGCAGCTGCCGAAGCATTTGAGCAGGCCGTGGCGGCTGATCCGCAGAATGCACGCTCCCGCTACAATCTTGCCCTGGCCCATCAGCTGTTGCAGGAGACCGAACTGGCGGTTGCTGGCTATCGGCGAGCTATCGATCTTGATCCTGAATTGATCGATGCCTACATCAATCTGGGTAATCTCTACGGCGAACTGGGCATGTATGAGGAGTCGCTGGAAACGTTTCAGCAGGCGCTGGAACTGGACCCCGAAAACGATGATCTGTATGTGAATGTGGGAGATGCCTATCGCTCACAGAATCTTTTTCAGGACGCGATCCAGGCGTATCGGCAGGCGTTGATGCTCAATCCCGATAACGTAGTTGCGACCGATAATCTGCAAGATGTGCGCGAGCGCGTGACCGATCAGTGGCGACGTGTGTTGGAACAGGAGCGTCGCATCGATGCTGATCCCGCTGATCCTGCACGCTATGCCGATCTCGCCAGCATCTATCTGGATATGCGCCGTTATGACGATGCCCTCTCGCATGCCAATCAGATGTTGTCGCTGGACCCCGATGGACGGGCTGGCTATGATATGCTGGCCGCCGTTTATGAGCAGATGGGGGAGCGCGATCAGGCCGCTGAAACCTATGCTCGTATTGTTGAGCTAGATCCCAGCGACGCGGAAGCCTGGGAGCATCTGGGAACCTGGCGTGCTTTGCAAGATAAGAGCGAAGAGGCGATTGCAGCCTATAACCACGCGGTCCAGCTTGATCCGCAGCGGGTCTCCGCACGCTTCAGTCTGGCCGAAACCTATCTTGAAACCGAACAATACGACAATGCTTTGCCGATCTATCAATGGTTGGTTGAGCATCACGAGAGCCTGTTGCAGGAGGACGAGCTAGCGGCTGCATACGCTGGTCTGGCCGAGACGTATAACGCGCTTGGTCGTTACAACGAAGCGATGGAGGCTGCTGAGGCGCTGTTGGAGCATTTCGAGAATGACCCGGAGGGCTATTATCAGCTCGCAACCGCTTACGATGGGCTTGGGCGCTCTGATGAGGCCATTGAGCATTATCAGAACGCTATCGATGCAGATCCGCTCAATCCTGATTACTACAACGATCTTGCCGATTCGTTGCGCAAAGTCAAGCAGTATGATGATGCGTTAGAGTATGCTCAGCAGGCGATATCGATGGACCCCTCGATGATCGTTGCCTATGAGACGCTGGCACAGATCTATGATGAGACCGGGCGGGCCGATGAAGCGGCTGAGGCGATGAGTCAAGCAAATACACTGCGTGCGGTCACTGGGGTTGAGTAGGAAGACCAGGCATGGTGGCTATGAAAAATCCGTGTTCAAACGGATTTTTCATAGCCACCTTTATTTGTTTTCAAGTTGTTGTGTACGCATCGTGCCATCCCCATTAAGCAGGATATCGTAGGTCGTTCCCTGTGGACGTGGACCGGGCCTGGCGTAGACCCTGTAATCGCCGGTTCTGCCAGGCGAAGCGGTCCAGGCGTGATCTTTCAGGAAACTAAAGAAGGCATCTTCCCCCCCATTCAAACCGCCATCATCTTTTGTCGGTGGCCGCAGCTGTTTGCCGTTGTACCCCGCTATCTGCACCATTTTGTAGCCCGATTGCAGGCCGGTCCAACTGGCGTAACTGATCACCTCGTCACGCAGCAACCAGCGATCGCCCTCTAGCAGGTACGTATGGTGATAATCGGGTTTGCCATCAGGATGATAGAGTGTCAGCTCTACCTGCATAGAATTTAACGTCCCGGTCGCCGTTGCATGCACGCGTGCTACTCTCATTCCGGCGTGCAGCGGTTGATAAAGCGTTTCTTCTCCGAAGTGGAGCAGGCCATAGGGGAGAATAGGGAAGGCGAGAATGAAGATCAGGCCGATGAGCAGCCACCTCAACCACCGCAGCCTGCCTCGTGACAACCCTCTTTTGCGCCTGTTCAAGAGCGGCGGAGTGTTGCTGGAGCGTGGGGCCGGATAGGTAAATAAGGGAAGGGACACTCCCCTACGTTTAGTCATCGTCATGTTTGCCTCTATCTATCGCTTCATGCGGGTATCTAGCGTAGCAAAGCTGGCACTTCTCATACTAATGCGCGTTGCTATGTGCCATTTTGTATTATCTCTCCTCTATTAAGACGTATGAGTATCGCTATGGATGAAATTGAGTAGCAAAGATAGTAATATTTTCTCTTTCAGGTTAAGAAATCGACCAGGACAAAAGTTTTGTTGATTTTGTCGATTGTTATTTGTGAATGTACTATGTTATACTGTTTTTATCCCCTCTACTGTAGAAGACTTCTGTTTCTGGATAAAGGGATGAGAGATGCTACCAGAAGGACAATGCCTGGACCATTATCGCCTTGTAGGTCTGCTCAAAAGTGGGGGAATGGGTGAGATATATCTGGCGGAAGATCTGCTCCTCGATCGGCAAGTTGCTATTAAAGTGATACAAGCGAATCAAGCATATTTTACGAATGCAGATGTGACGAGAGAGGGCATCCGTCTCTTCTTGCGCGAGGCACGCGCAGCAGCCAGGCTCGACCACCCACATATCCTACCGCTGTATGATTGTGGCGAGATTTCTGTCAGGGGCGTTCCACTGATGTATATGGTGATGCCCTTGCGCCAGGAGGGATCGCTGGCCGAATGGTTGGAGCACCACGCCCAGCAGCTATTTTCTCTGCAAGAGGTGGCCACGCTGGTTCAGCAGGCGGCTGCCGCACTGCAACATGCCCACGATCATCAGATTGTCCATCAGGATGTAAAACCGGCCAATTTTTTGATTCGCGAACGCCGCGAAGAGCATGAGGGGGAGTATCTCGATCTACAACTGGCAGACTTCGGCATCGCCAAGCTTTTGCGGGTGGCGGGAGAAGAGAGCGAGATTCCGCGCGGCACCCCGGCTTATGTGGCACCTGAGCAGTGGGATAGCCGTCCCGTTCCAGCCAGCGATCAATACGCTCTGGCCGTGATGACCTACGAACTGCTCACCGGTGATGTGCCTTTCTCAGGGTCGCAAGACGATGTAATGTATCAGCATCTCTATGTGTTGCCGCAACCGGTCAGTGAGGTCAACCCACATCTTCCCGCCAGTGTAGATGCTGTGTTGTTGCGGGCGCTAAGAAAGCAGCCCGCCGAGCGCTATCCATCGGTCTCTGCCTTCGCGCGTGCGTTTCAGCGAGCGCTACACGAGAATGGTGCTCTGTATCAGACGGTGGTGATCTCTCCTGCTGAAGCGCAGCAGGGGACGTATCGCACGCTTAATTTGTCAGGAAAACGCAGGGTGGTGGTGGATATCCCGCCGGGCGTGCTACATGGCGAGATCATGAAGTTTAAGGGCGTCGGCGAGCCTGGCTATGGAGGCCAGCCCGGTTCATTGATCCTCACGGTGAATGTGGA
>JAICIM010000753.1 GCA_025928885.1 Ktedonobacteraceae bacterium
CGTCAGCCAGTGATTGGTGAATTCTTCTTTGATGTCGATGACGATAGGGGTGATGCCCAACTTCTCGGCATTCTCCCGGCTCATCTTGAGTTCGTCTTCACCCTGCCCAACATCGGCGTTGATGGCAAATAGCTTTGCGGCGTGATACTTGCTCTCTGCGAGCTTGGTACATAAAGTGGAGTCAAGGCCGCCTGAGTAAGCGAGGGCAATGGTCTTGCCCTGGGGTACATCCACTGCTGCCACTTTTTGAAGTGCCAGTTCGAGAGCGCTGTGCTTGCTATTGTTGACCTGTGCGTTACCTTCCTGATTGATAGTTGTCATGGTGCGATACTCCTTCAAAATGATGTAGCCAGGAAGGAGCAGGACATAAAAAAATCCCCCGCCCCTTCCGCGAACTCTTGAAGGGACGAGAGTGTATTTGCTACACACCCCGTGGTGCCACCCTACTTGTCTTTCCTCTTTTGTGGGAGAACCAATGGTTGCTTCTCCTGTCCTATCGCACTGGGACCAGATGGAAAGACCTCTTTACGGTTATATGCTGCGTGGGAACCGCCCACCTGCCCTACTTATTTGCTGCTTTGTATGCATGCTGCAAATTTTCTTCGGTTAGCCGCTCACGAAGGCGTTCTGCGAGTACGTATCCGTTCCGAACTTCCACTCTACTTCGGATCGCTGTTGGCCGTTACCCTCATACTATTTCGATCAACGCGGGTCAGTCTTGTTTGTTATGCAATTGTATGTTCACAAGCATACCAGCAAATTTTTAAAAAGTCAAATCGAGTAACATAGATGTTCTGTCCACGAAATTCGCCTGCATATGGACTCTCTCCTCACTTCGATAAGATAGAAAAGCGTGAATGTCAATTTTCAGGATAGTTGCTGACTTTTTCAAACCTTCGCTGTGGCCTGCCGTATAGTAATAGATGGTCAAGCGAACGCTGTAGCTTGATCGTGAGATGGACCTTACGTAAGGGCAAAGGAAAGGCTATTATATGCAACTATCTACGTATAAAGATCAATTGCTGGCACCATATGAATGGTATCGTACGATGCGAGAGACGCAGCCGGTGTATCACGACAAGGAGCGTGGGGTCTGGCATCTGTTTCGCTATGCTGATGTCCTGCGCGGCCTGAGCGACTATGCAGTGTTCTCGTCAGATCCAAGATCGGCGATGGAGTGGGAGCCGGAGGGGCCGGAGCCTATTCTTGAGAGCATCCTGCGGATGGACCCGCCACGCCATCGCCAGTTGCGCAGCCTGGCAACCCAGGCGTTTACACCGCGCGTGGTGGCCCAGCTTGCGCCGCGCATTGAAGCCATCACCAACGAACTGTTGGAACAGGTGCCTATGACCGGCGAGCTGGATGTGGTGCGAGATCTGGCCTATCCGCTCCCCGTCACCGTTATCGCCGAATTGCTGGGCATTCCGTCCGAGATGCGTGCCGATTTCAAGCGCTGGTCCGACGCGCTGGTCTCGGATGATGGTGAGGGAAGCAGAAACGCGGTCTTTACAGAGCTAAAAAATATGTATGCGTATTTTACGCAGGTGCTTGAGGAGCGTCGCCAGCATCCTCAGAAGGATCTGATCAGCGATCTGCTGGTGGCCGAGGTGGACGGGCAGCGCCTCAGCGATGTGGAACTGCTGGGTTTCTGCGCCCTCTTGCTGGTCGCTGGCAACGAGACCACGACGAACCTGATCGGGAATAGCGTGCTCTGTTTCGATCGCAATTCCGATGTGGTTGAGCGGCTACGCAATGATCCCGCGCTGATTCCTGGAGCGATTGAGGAGGCGCTGCGCTACATCTCGCCGGTCAAGGCGATGGCCCGCTTTACAAAGGCTGAGGCGACGATTGGCGAACAGCGCATCCCTGAAAAGCAGGTCGTGATTGCGTGGATGGCCTCTGCCAATCGTGATGAAGCCCAGTTCCCAGATGCCGATCGCTTCGATATTCAGCGCGAACCCAACCGGCACCTCGCCTTTGGGCATGGCATCCATTTCTGCCTGGGCGCCCCCCTGGCCCGTCTGGAGGCAAAGACTGCCTTAACCGCTATGCTGAAACGTTTCCCTGGACAGTGGCGCGTGCCAGATGTTCCGCTGCAACCGATTAGAAGCGATATTGTCTTTGGCGTTAAAAACTTGCCAATGCACTGGGGCTAGGTACGATGTTCCGGCAATCTCATATCTTCATGAGATTGCCGGAACGGAAGAGATTAACCGGTATTCCTCAAGCCAGCTGCAATGCCGTTGATAGTGAGCAGGACCGCATAGGTTAAGCGGGTGCGCTCCAGATCTTCCTCGCTGGCTTCCAGTTCGGCCTCTTTGTCCAGCATGAGCGGGCCACCAAGTACACGCAGGCGGCGCAGCAGC
>JAICIM010000644.1 GCA_025928885.1 Ktedonobacteraceae bacterium
CGACTTCGCCATCATAATATTCATGCTTCTCATCACTGGCGCGATCATAGCCCAGATACTCTTCAACTGTCATGTACATAGGCTGCCGATCCTGTTGAGGGTCTTGTTTAGGATTTGCGACCATTGCTCTTGCCACCCTTCAACCAAACAGAACTACACAAGAAGTTGTAGCATTCTAAATACTATACTTACATTATAATTCTTTTTCCCCTGACATATAACGGAAAAGAGCAAGGTGCAAAAAAGACCAAACCTGATCTACATCACAATCACATTGCGCAGTGCCTCGCCTCGCTCCATCTGCTCTATTGCCTCGTTGATCTGCTCCAGAGGATAGCGAGCGGTAATCAGTTCATCCAGCTTGAGCCGTCCCTGTTGATAGAGAGCGATCAGCCAGGGGATATCAAGGCTCAGTCGCGTCGATCCCATAAAGCTACCCAGCACGCGCAAACTCTTAGCAGCCACAAGCATCGCAGGCAGCGGCACAGTCGCATCAATTGGCGGCAAGCCCACGATCACCAGCATACCGCCTCGTCGCAACAGCGGAATGCCCTGAGCAACCGCTGCGGTGCTGCCAACGGTGACAAGCACATAATCGGCACCCCGCCCACCGGTCAGCCCTCGGATCATTGCAGGCAGCTCTTCCTGTCTCGCGTTAAACGTATCCGTTGCGCCAAATAGTTTTGCGGCCTCCAGTTTGCGCTCGACGAGATCGACGGCGATAATACGGCTTGCTCCCGCTAACACCGCTCCCTGCACGGCGTTGAGGCCAACCCCACCAGCACCAATGACAACCACACTACTACCCGGCCTGACCTGGGCCGTATTGATAACCGCACCCAGGCCGGTAATCACGCCACAGGCCAGCAGCGCTGCTCGATCCAACGGCAAATCTGCTGGCACCTGCATTACCTGCGATTGATCGACCACCACATATTCCGCAAAGCCTCCCACGCTAATCCCCTGATATACAATGTCGCCCTGTTGAGTATGCAGGCGGCTTTCAGTGCTGAGGGCAAAGGTTCCACTGCAATGATTGGGGAGTCCGCTCGTGCAGTAGAAGCAGCGACCACACGAGCGCAATAAAGAAATAATGACGCGATCGCCAACCTGAGCAAGCGTGACGTTTTCGCCAACCTCTTCAACGATGCCTGCAGCTTCGTGACCAGCCACGACGGGCAGTTGTATTCCCCAATCGCCACGAATGTGATGGATGTCGCTGTGACAGATGGCGACGGCGGACACACGCACTTTTACCTCTCCCCGCTGCGGGGCATCAATCTCGATATCGTCAACCCGCAATGGTTGACCAGGTTCATAACATACGGCAGCTTTCATGATCGCTCCTGTCGCTCCTTGTTACGATGATCCTGGATGGGGATCACTCTCTCTTCATCGGGTTCCTTGCCTTCTTCGGGCGGATTCGGGCTGTTCTGTTCCAGGTAATAACTCACGATCAATGCGGCCCCTACCCCCAACGGAATCAGACCAGGGAGCAACCAGGGACCAAGATGGAAAGGGGCATTGGTGAATGCTGAGGGGAGTAAAAAGCCAAGCGGATAGAGGCCAATCGTCAGCGCCAATCCCACCATGCCTGTAATCAATCCAGCACGCAACAATCCTCTGCTACGTCTCCGCTTCTGGGCAAGATCCGCCGGGTTGATGCCAGAAGTAATCAGGGCCATCCGCTCTTTATGGTGTAGATAGCGCAATAGCACAATAAAACCGAAAAAGATCGCCAGCGCAATCAGCCAGCCGATCAGGATTACTATAAATTGGGGAGTCATTCGGCATACCTCTTTGCTTGTACAATTACTCTATGATAAGATACGGTTGGTACACGAGATGTTTCGTCAATCTGGTGAAACTTTCTCCCCGATATTGTTCTCTAATATTTTACTATGAGTGAGTACCTGTTGCAGCCGCCGCATAGCATAGGAATACCAATTTCCAATATTGCCGCCACCTCTGCCGACGAAAGCGACGCAGAACTTGTGGCCGCAAGCCAGGGGGGAGATCAAGACGCATTTGCCCAACTGGTGCAGCGTCATCAACGCCGCGTTTTCAATCTGGTCTTTCGTATGCTTCAACAATACGAAGAAGCCAACGAAGTGACGCAGGAGACGTTTCTTGCCGCCTGGCAGGGCCTCTCCTCTTTTCGTGGCGATGCCCGCTTCTCCACCTGGCTCTACCGTATTGCCTATAACTGCTGTCTCAAACAGCTTGAGCAGCGCAAAAAAGATAAAGCCTTAAATGCCGCGATACAGGCCGAACACCTGCTGGATCATGCCGACAAGGAAGAACGGGCCAGCACAGTATTAGAGATACACGACTTTCAAAATCTTGTCCGCGAACACCTCTCTATGTTGCCTGCCAAGTACCGCGTCGTCTTAGTATTGAGGCATCTACAAGAAATGACTTACGAGGAGATGGCCGAAATTTTAACCATCCCCATCGGTACAATTAAAACTCATCTATTTCGCGCACGCAATCTACTTAAAGAGCGTCTGGAGACATTTGAGCAGGAATGGAAAACGAGAGGTTAGTATGCGCTGTTCGCGAGCCATGCATTTGTTGCAATTCTATATTGATCGGCAACTCCCGTTACAACAAATGCGCGACCTGGAGAGCCATCTCTCCGATTGCACCACCTGCCGCCACGAACTCATCCTTCTTGAGGCGATCGATCATGCCCTCACGAATCTTGAGTCCGTGAAAGAGCCTCCCGATCTAACCGCGAACATTATGCGGCGCGTGGCTCTGACGACGAAGCGTGCTGTGGAGCAGGCCCGTAAAAAAGAACCAGCTTTCGTCCTCCTCCGTCTCTCGTTGCCGGAGCTGGTGGCCGTTGTGGTACTCGCCACCATGACCACTTTTGGGATTTTCATTCAGCAACCCGCATTCAGTTCTCTCGTCTCTCTTGCCACCGGACATGATGGCATCTCACTGGCTCTGCTTGATGGCTGGAAACTGCTGCTGAACGTGAATAGCAATACGCTCATGCTCTTTTTCTGGCTCATTGGGACGGTCATCGGCGTCTGGATTACGTTGATGCTGGCCGGCAGCGAGATGCGCAATATGTGGTTGAAGGCCATGATGGATCGTCTGCCCGTCTGGTAACGCACAACACCGTTTTCAGAGAGGAGCGCCTACTGTGGAGATTGCCAAAAAACGCCGCTTGCCTGATCTGCTCTACGGCTTCTACCTACTCTGCCACCCGGGACCGGTGCTGTTTCACATTCTAGCAGTTACAGCCTTTGCTCTGCTCGCCGCCTGGCCACATTTTGTATGGAGTACGCTTGCTCTTATCATTACGGCCCATACGGCGATGCAGCTTTCGATCGCGATTCTCAACGATTATTGCGATCGTCAGCGCGACACGTTGAGCAAGAAGCACAAGCCGCTCCCACTCGGTCTGGTACGCCCACGCGAGGCGTTGATTGCTGGCGTCCTGTTGATGGTTGCGATGGTTGTGTTGCTGCTGCCGCTACCACCGCTGGCTTTGCTCATTTCGCTGCTCTATCTTGCGCTGGGTCAGGGCTATAATCTAGGCCTGAAATCCACCCCTCTCAGCGGTATCGTTTTCGCGCTGGCAATTCCCCTCATTCCACTCTATGCCTTTGTTGGCGTTGGTCATATCACGCCGTTTGTCCTCTGGCTGGTGCCGGTTGCGGCACTGCTAGGAGTAGCCTTAAATCTGGCAAATTCGCTCCCTGATATTGAGGAAGACACGGCCAGCGGCGCACGCACCCTGGCCGTGGTTCTGGGCGTCAAAAACACATTTCTGCTCAGCCCAGTGCTACTCTTGTTGGCGGCACTGCTGGTTGGCCTGCTGGCTCTGACCCGACTTGTTCCCGCTCAACCCTGGATACTACTAGCGACGCTGCTAATTGTGTGTATTGCGATAGGTGCGCTCCCAATCATCTCCAGTCCTCGCAAACCGCTGCAAA
>JAICIM010000208.1 GCA_025928885.1 Ktedonobacteraceae bacterium
AAAAGAAGAGTTGCAGGGCGAGCCAGAGAGGGGTAAAGAAGCGGCCCCAGGCGGCGAAGAGGGCGAAAACTGCCAGCGCGAGTGGCACAACCGAGAAGATGAGATTGATATTGCTGTCCAGCGGTCGGCTCAGCGTGGGGATGAAACGGGCCAGCTCTGTATTGCCGAACGTATATTGAAACAGCGCACCCAGCGCTGCGAGGATGAGTAGAATCACGGCATCCGCGAAGGTGAGCGGGTTTCGCAGGCGCAGCAATGAGGCAATCAATAAGATACCAAGCAGCCAGACGACGCCGGTATTGAGGGTAATGCCAGCGGTGAGCCGACTCGTAAAAGGTAGCAGCAGGAGGCGTGTGCCGAAGGTGTTTTGTAGCAACAGCTCAATTCCTGCTATGCCAGCCAGCACAATATGTCCCAGGCGGGCAAACCAATACGCGGGCTGATCCACTATCTCTTCTTCCCCTGACAGCTTCGTGCGGGGCGAGAGCAGCCATCCCAGGAAGATGAGCAGCGCGAGGGTCGAAACAGCTATAGTAAGCAATTGCAGCAGCTGATTGGACGGCTGCAGTCCGGCTATAGTGACTTGCAGCGCAAATGACATGCTGAGAAAGAACAGGGCAAGCAGGACAAAGAAGCCCGCACCCAGCACGATCTTGCGCGGCGTCGGTTCGCGCAACCGATCGAGAATGATGATACCACTGATAAAGAGAAAAGCGATCACTATCAGTGCTGTTGGTGCGGATGAGATCCCCATGAGCAGGGAGGCAACGATTGCAAGAATGATTGATCCCGCCAGGATCAGGCTTGCAAGCAATAGAAAGCGTGGTGTCCAGATAGATTTGTCGAATTGTAACATAAGGCCAGAACGCTCCAATCAAGGTCTGTTGAATCGCCGTACGGTTCTGGAAAGAGAGACGTTTTGCACTACGAACTTCCCTTTTCGCTCTAGATATCTAATACCTATAATTAAACGGTTTATCGTGCCGGTCAGTTGCAATAGAGAAGTTGCAGTAAAATAAAAAAGAGCCTCCCCATGTAGGAGAGGCTCTTGAGTTTGAAGCGTTGTGTTGTGCTACTGCTGGCGAGGCGCGTAGGTTGCTTCTAAGCGTTCGCGCATCTGATCAAATGTGGTGGCGTCGATCTCGCCGCGTGCGTAGCGCTGGCGCAAGATCTCCATTGCTGATCCCTGCTGCGTTGGCTGTGGTCCGGCAGGAGGGAATGGGACCGGACCCCACGGGCCGATCGGTCTCCTGCGGACGCTAAACATGCGCACTATTCCCGCGATCAGCAGGGCCAGGAAGAGCAGCCCAATCAGCTTGCTCATGAAGATCATCGGGAAAAACAACATCATTCCGTGTCCCCACATAGAGTGTCTCTCTTTCTTTTGTCTTGACCGATTGTACACAATACAATCGTGCTCTACCCTTATATTGCGCCAGCACCCGAAACGCGCTGGCGTTGTCTGCTAACTTACCATATGCTTGCAGCTCTGAGGATCGTTTGTGATGAGGAGATACGTCGTGTGATCCGCTCTCATCACGTGGTGGCCTCGTCGTCTGCCCTCTAACGATATATCGTTCTACAGTAAATACGCTGGGGTAACAGGAAGGTTGCAAGAGAGATGTACTCTGTTTACCGCTCGATAAATGCTCCTCCTATTCACCTTTCAACTTTGCTTAGCCAAGATACTTTTTAAACCAGTTCAATACCCGTTGCTGGTAATCTCTCTGATGTTTGAGTTCGCGGAAGCCATGCCCTTCGCGCGGATAGACCGCCAGAACGCTGAAGACATTCTTTTCGCGTAAAGCGCGGTGAAAGGCGTATGCCTGGGCGACGGGGACGCAGGCATCTTTTTCGCCATGCACGATCAGCGTGGGCGTGGTCACGCGTCCCGCATAGGTGATCGGTGAGCGCTCGCGGTAGATTTCGGGATGAGTAAGCTGGCTGATGGGCTGTTCGTTCTGGCCGAGAAAGCGCTCGTCCCATCCCTGCTCGTTACTTTGCGCGTGATAGCCGTGGAAGTCGCTGATGCCAGCGCCCATAATGGCGGCTTTGAAGCGTTGCGTCTGGGTAACTGCCCAGGCAACCATGAAGCCGCCATAGCTCCAGCCCATGATGCCTACGCGTTCGCCATCGACCAGTTTGCGCTCAACGAGATACTCGACGCCGCGCAGAGCGTCCTGAAAATCTTTACCGCCCATATCGCCCAGCACCGCATCGGCAAAGGCCACGCCACGTCCCATGCTGCCGCGCACGTTTGGGCGTAGCACTGCGAAACCCGCCGCCGCCAGATATTGGGCGCGATAGTCGTAGTCATCCAGCCATGCGCCAGAGGGGCCACCGTGTACATTGAGGATCAGCGGTGGTGGCGTCTTCTCGTCGTGATGGAGGGGCCACGTCACCAGCGCATCGATCATCCAGCCATCGACGCTCTCGTAGCGGATCTGCTCCGTTTTTGCCAGCGTCAGCGTCTCTTCAAGCGAAGAGTTCATATGGGTGAGCCGCCGCCAGGAGAGAACGGTTGCGACGCCATGTTTGGAGAGCGGTTCACCGATCCAGACATCGTAGGGGTGTTTGTCGCTGTGGGTCGCGGCGACGTAGCGTAGATCTGGCGTGACCGAGAGATGGGGCCAGAACTGCTCACCGATAACGAAATCGCTGGTTAAGGGCGTCATCTTTCCAGTGGCACTGTTGAGCAGGCCAACCTGACAGGAGAGGCCATCGAAGCCAGCGCAGAGCAGGTGTTGATTATCGGGGAACCAGTGGCACCAGGAGGGACTCCAGGGTAGATTGGGCGTGAGGTTGCGCGTCTGTCCGCTAGCGAGCGTGATGGCGTAGATGTCGCCGCCGTTGCGATCGGGATCGCTCCAGTTTCCTGAGATATAGGCGAGCTGCCTGCCATCCGCTGACCAGGCCAGTGCGCAAGCCTGGCGCGTCAGATTGCTGATCTGATGGATTGCTCCGCCCGTGCTTGCCACCAGCCCGAGCTGTCCCCAATACCAATCGCTGAATTCCGGTCCAGCGGCATAATAGACCGCCAACTGGTGGCTATCGGGCGACCAGGCATATTGCCAGATGGAGACGCCGATCGGGGTGATGGCTTCGGGCGTATCGTTCTCCGGCAAGATTGTCCAGAGGCGGCGATAGCGCCCATCTCCCGGTTGCAGGACGATGGGATCGTTGCCCGTTTCGTCGCCGTCGATTGCGAGAAAGGCGATGCGGGTGCCATCGGGCGACCAGCTGATCTCGCTGATGCTGTTGGGCATACTGCACACGTGGAGCGCCTCGTTGCCCAGCGTATCGACGGTACAGAGATAGGTGTCGTTCCCGTCGTCGCTTTTGGAGGCAAAGGCGATCAGCTGGCTATCGGGTGACCAGGCAGGCGAGGTGTCGGCAGATGCGCCTCTGGTCAGGGGGCGTGCCTCGCCGCCCTCCGTTGACACACACCATATTCTGCCCCGCTGTTTCGGTTGATCCGGCACCCAGGCCCAGACAACAAAGGCCACATGCTTGCCATCAGGCGAGATCACGGCATTGGTGACGTTGCGCACGGAAAAAAGGGTATCCAGCGTCACAGGGAGATGAGGATGCGTGGCGAACGTATGGATATCGTCGGTGTGTCCTGAAATAGTGTTGAGCTTATTCACGATACTTGTGTTCCTCTGTTTCTTACAGTATTTACTGGTTAAAACGAAAGCGGTTTGTTTCAGGTTATACTTGAAGGCGATCCAGACATCAGGGAGATGAGCGTCAATGGTCTGGCGCATGTAAGAGCTTGTGATGGAGTTTGCGATACGCGACGGGCGAAATACCGACGGCGGCCTTGAACTGGCGGGAAAAGGCGCTATGATCGGCATACCCACAGGCGAAAGCGATGGCTGCAATTGTCTGCTCCTGCCCGAGGAGCCGGGTCGCGGCCTCAACGCGTGTCTTCATAATAAATTGTTTGGGCGTGAGCTGAAAGATGCGCTGCATATACCGCTCAAGCTGAGCAACGGAGAGTTGGGCGACCTGAGCGAGGCACTCAAGCGTTAATTGTTTGGCATAATGTTGCTGGATATATGCGACCACATCGGCGATGCGCTGATAGACGGGATGGTGGTTATCAGGCATATGCAGGTCTCTTGAGATTCCTGCCAGCCCCACGATTGAGCCTTCCCGATCAAAAAGCGGTATCTTGTGCGTCAGGCACCAGACGGGCGTCTGGTTGATGTAGAGATGGAGTTCAAGCTGATTGTCAATGGCCTGGCCGCGCCTGATGACATGCTGATCTTGTGAGGCATAGCCGTTGGCAAGGACGGAGGGGAAGACATCCAGCGGGGTGCGTCCAATTAATTCGCTTTTGTGCTGGCAGCCACAGCGCTGCATCAGGGTGCGATTCACGACGGTATAGCAGCCGCGAGCATTTTTGACGAAGAAGACAACATCGGTTAACTGATCAAAAAGAGCTTCGGCAAAGAAGGGATCGGTGAGGAGAGCTGCCATCTGTTGTCGTCCTGAAACTGCATCAAATGTATCGTTGCGAGAGAATGTATGCTGCATAAAAGGGAAAATCACCTCCCAGATGCGGTGGGTTCTAGATGCAGGGACAGGACACGATGAGCGCTAATGGGTGTGCTGCATCGACGCTTGTAAATATATTATATATATTACCTGCTCCCTGCAAGGAATGCAAGGTAGAGGTGAAGCGGCCTGGCAGGAGGGTGGAGACCAACCGTATGTGAAATCATGGGATTGGCCTCCATGTTTTTTTGTTGAGCGAAGCGTCAGGTGTCTCTCTATGTAGTACGCTTTTTATTGAGCAAGCTGCCGAGCGTGGCGAGACCGGTATCCAGGGCGAGAAATAAGAAGGTGGTGCTGGCCCATGCGGGGAACCAGGCGGTCCAGAGCTGAGGGCTGACATCCACGGCATGGGGCGGCTCGGCTGTATTCCAGAGCCATTCATAAATAATGACAAGCAAGAGCAAGATGAACAGATACATCAGGAGCGACCAGAGGTGCGCCCAGAGGGAGATGGCGATCCCATTGCGGATTCTGCCTGTGCGGCGCACGATAGAGACGCCAATCCCAAAGGACAGGATCAGGGAAGCGAAGCGAGAGGCCAGAATGGCCAGGGCGGGGACCTCGATGGCGGCGGAAGCCATATTAGGAATGAAGAACCATTTGCTTGTTCCCACGATCATGGCATTAATCATATCTTGCGTTTTGAAAAGGAGGATCTCCAGAGGTGAAAGGTGCGAAAGAAGATCCGGGGGGAATGGCCAGAGGATACAGAGCAGCGCGGCGATCAGCGTAAAGGACACTTGCAGGACGACGAACCAGCGCCCGTAAAGCAATCCTGAGCGAAAGAGGTTCCTGGGTGACAGGAGCGGTTGGGCCGCTGCCTGATCTGCGGTGGGGTGCGAAGAAGTAGCCTGTCCGGGCGTGGTGCGGTCAACGAAGAGTCCTACGCCTGGAAGGTTGGCGGCTGTGCTCACAATGGTTGAAGATGCATGTGCAGCTAGCGAAAGCATCTTTTTTGAGGATGAAATAGGTTCACAGGCTTGCTCAAAGGCAGTGGCAAAAGCGCTGACAGTATCAAAACGCGCTTTTGGATCTTTGGCGAGCGCCTTCAAGACGACCTGTTCGACTTCTGGTGGGCAATCCGGTACATATCTGCTCAGCGGAGGTGGAGGGGCTGCCAGGTGCTGAGCAATGATCTCGGTGGATGCACCTTGAAATGGCAGCGTTCCACACAGCCATTGATAAATCACGATGGCGAGGGCATATTGATCGGAGGAGGCGCGTGGTCGGCCCTGAATCTGTTCCGGGGCCATATACGCCAGCGTACCTACAGAACCCTGGCCTGAGAGCGAACTGGTTGCATGGGCAATGGTGGCGATGCCAAAATCGCTGAGGAGGACCTGTCCGTGATCTCCTAGCAGGAGGTTCTCCGGTTTGACATCGCGATGAATGAGTCTACAATCATGAGCATATTCAAGCGCACTGGCAATTTGTGTCACGTAGCTGTTAATGAGCGGAAGAGGCAACTTTGTCCCGAACGGATGCTTCTGCCTGAGAGAGCCTTGCGACGCATAATCCAGGACGAGATAAGGGGTCCCGTTGTGGAGGTCGAAATCAAATATGCGAATGATATGCGCATGCTTGAGATTGGCGATAATTCTTGCCTCTTGTTGGAATGCGCTGATTTCGTTTCCTACCAGGTGGGTCCGCAAGATCTTGATTGCTGCCTTCATGCCCAGCCGTACATGCTCACCCAGATACACCTGTGCAAATCCTCCACCACCTAAGTGCTGGATCAGGTGGTAGTTCCCCCATTGTTGGCCTATCAAGCTGTCCATAGCTTGCACTCCCTGCGTTCTTTCTTTTTTTATTAGTAATATAAAATAATCCCTCCTCCCACCTCAACATTATGAGGGCAACTATAACAAAAAGAGGAGCAATTGGGAAGATAGCTATGCAAAAATCCGCATAAAGTATATCCCAATTGTTCAAGACGCTGGCTCTATGACGGCTGTACAATAAGAAATAGATAAAAAGTTGTCGAATGGATTGCCAGTCAGCGAGGATGATCAGCTTATGCAAGAGGTTGCGATTGTCGATTCTCATACCGCAGGTGAACCGACACGAGTAGTGCTGGAGGGCGCTCCGTTGCTTGGTTCCGGTGGGCTTGTCGAGCGGGTGCAGGTGTTGCGCGAACGCTATGATTGGTTCCGTTCCGCCATCATAAATGAGCCTCATGGGTCGGATATCATCGTGGGGGCTATGCTCTGTGAGCCACAGGATCAGCAGTGTAGTGCGGGCGTTATTTTCTTCAATAATGTGTCATATCTGGGTATGTGTGGACATGGTACTATTGGTCTGGTTGCTACTCTGGCGTATCTGGGTCGCATCAAACCGGGACTTCACCGTATTGAGACGCCGGTTGGTATTGTGACCACGCAACTGCATGAGGATGGCCGCGTCACGCTGCATAACGTTCCCGCGTATCGCTATGCCAGAAACGTCGGCGTTGAGGTGCCGGGTCATGGGCGCGTCACCGGCGATATTGCGTGGGGTGGCAACTGGTTTTTTCTGAGTGAGGATCATGGGCAAGAGTTGCGCTATGAGCATATCGACGCGCTCACCGAGTTTAGCTGGCGCGTGCGTGAGGCGCTGACAGCTGCGAATATCACCGGAGCGAATGGGGCGTTGATCGACCATATCGATCTCTTTGTTCCAGGGACACAGGGAGCCAGCAGCAAGAATTTCGTGCTCTGTCCAGGGAAAGCGTATGATCGTTCGCCCTGTGGGACGGGAACAAGCGCGAAGCTGGCATGTCTGGCGGCAGACGGGAAGCTGCAACCGGGGGAGCTATGGGTGCAGGAGAGCATTATCGGCAGTCGTTTCCAGGCCAGTTATCGGCGCGAGGGTGATACTATCTATCCCAGCATTACCGGGAGTGCGTTTGTGACGCTCAGAGGATGTATCGTCATCGATGAGCGTGATCCTTTCAAATGGGGCGTTCGCTATGGCCTTTGATGTACTCATCATTGGAGCAGGCATCGTGGGAGCCGCCTGTGCTGTGGAGCTTGCAACGGCGGGGTTGCGTGTTGCCGTGATCGAATGCGATACACCGGGCAGTGGCGCGACCGCTGCGGGAATGGGGCATCTGGTGGTCATGGACGATAGCGAGGCCCAGATCGCCCTCACGCGCTACTCACAAATCCTCTGGCATGCTCTGGTGCAGGACGAACCTGAGCGCTATGAGTACGCGCGGACCGGCACGATCTGGCTGGCTGCCGACGAAGAGGAGATGCAGGCGGTGTCGCAGAAGCAGGCGCTCTATACCGCGCATGCCATTGCCAGTGAGGTGCTTGATCGAGTGCAACTCTACGCGTTGGAGCCACATTTGCGTCCCGGTCTGACGGGGGGGCTGCTTGTGCCTGACGATGGCGTGGTGTATCCTCCGCGCTGTGCGATGGTGCTGCTTGAACGCGCACAACAGCGCGGGGCAACGCTTCTGTATGGCAACGTCGTACAACTGCTCCCTGATGGCGTGCAACTGGAGAGTGGGGAGCGCGTGAAGGGGGAAGCGATAGTGATCGCCAACGGTGCGCGGGCCAGAGATCTCGTGCCTGAGATGCCGATTCGCCCCAAAAAAGGTCATCTCGTCATCACCGACCGTTACCCTGGTCTGCTGCATCATCAACTCGTTGAGCTGGGCTATATCAAGAACGCCCACGCCGCCAGTGGCGATTCGGTCTCGTTCAACGTGCAGCCGCGCGGGACCGGGCAGATCCTCATCGGCTCCTCGCGCCAGTTTGTCGATACGAGCGAGATCGATTACAGCATCCTGGGAAAAATGTTGAGGTTGGCAACAAGCTATTTGCCAGATCTTGCTCAATGTTCCTGCATTCGGATCTGGACCGGCTTTCGTGCTGCCACGCCCGATGGATTGCCGTTGATCGGGCCTCATCCCCATCGTGCGGGAGTGTGGCTGGCGACTGGTCACGAGGGGCTGGGCATCACCACCTCGCTTGCCACTGCTCGCCTGCTTGCTGCTCAGATGCTTGCTCAACCACCTGAGATTCCCGCTGAGCCGTACTTACCTGCACGCATCTTTCAGGAGGCGACCCATCATGAGTGATTTGCTAGAGCTTACGGTGAATGGGCGGCGCGTACAGGTTCCGGTTGGGAGCGTGGTCGCCGCTGCGGTTGCCCTGGTCGATGGAGACGCATACCGTCACTCGGTCACAGGTGAGCCACGAGCGCCGCTATGTGGGATGGGGATTTGCTTTGAATGCCGCGTCACCATTAATGGCAATGCCCATTGTTTGAGTTGTCAGACGGTATGCGAAGAGGGAATGGAGGTGGTGACGACATGAAGCGCCTGCATTTCAAAATAGTCGTGATTGGAGGCGGACCAACAGGTCTGGCAGCGGCCACCAGCGCGGCGAAAAGCACCACTGCTATCGCGGTGATCGACGACAATCCAGCGCTGGGAGGCCAGATCTGGCGGCGTGGATTACAAAGCACTTCAGGCGAGCAGGCGAGGCGCTGGATTGAGGGAACCAGCGCAGTGACGATCCTGAGCCGTGCAAAGGTTATTACTGTCTCTCAACCCGATACGCTGATTGTTGAAACCGCGACCGAGGCGCTTGAGGTGCGATTTGAGCGCCTCATTATCGCAACCGGCGCACGTGAACTTTTCCTGCCCTTTCCTGGCTGGACGCTGCCCGGCGTGATGGGGGCGGGTGGTTTGCAGACGCTGGTCAAAAGTGGCTTGCCGGTAAGTGGGAAGCGCGTTGTCGTGGCTGGAAGCGGGCCGTTGCTGCTGGCTGTCGCGTCTTATCTGCAAGGGAAAGGGGCGCACGTCCTGACAATCGCCGAGCAGACCTCATGGCGCAAACTGGCAACATTTGCTCTGCACCTTGCCCGCTATCCCGGCCATATCGGGCAGGCGGGTAGTCTGGGTTTGAGTCTAGTTCGTGTGCCGCTACATGCCGGCTGTTGGGTGAGTCAGGCGCATGGTCCCGAGCGATTGGAGGCGGTCACGCTACAGCAGGGGGAGAAAGCCTGGATGGTTGGTTGCGATTATCTGGCCTGTGGCTTCGGGCTGGTGCCAAACGTCGAGTTATCAGTCGCGTTGGGATGCGCTCTCAGCAACGGAGCTGTGCAGGTCGATGAGTGGCAGCAAGCGAGCCTACCACAGATCTATTGCGCTGGAGAAGCGACCGGAATTGGAGGGCTGGATCTCTCGCTGGTAGAGGGACAGATAGCTGGTTTTGCCGCGACGGGACAAACAGACGAGGCGCGAGCATGTTTTGCCAGACGCACCCGGGCTATCCGCTTTGCCACCCTGCTTGCGAACAGCTTTGCCTTGCGCGACGAGCTAAAAGGGCTTGCAAAGGCGGATACGATTGTCTGCCGCTGTGAGGATGTGCCGTTTCACGCTCTGCAATCACACGCTGATTGGCGCAGCGCCAAACTGCATACACGCTGTGGCATGGGGCCGTGTCAGGGGCGCATCTGTGGCGCTGCGACAGGTTTTCTCTTTGGATGGACGCCCACATCTGTACGTCCGCCGATCGCGCCAGCCCGACTCACAAGTCTGGCCCATATTGAAATGCATACGAATCAAGAACAGGAGGTCGAGGCATGAAAGTAGACTGGAGAGGTGTGATTCCCGCCATCACCACCAGATTTAACGAGGATTACAGTATCGATCACGCGTTTTTTGCCGAACACT
>JAICIM010000424.1 GCA_025928885.1 Ktedonobacteraceae bacterium
AGCAACGGCATGCGCCTCGCATTGTTACGGCGCTACCGGTGGATGATTGTTGGTATGGGTATGCTACTGCTGCCACTGCTGGCGAGCGCCTGTGCAGGTGTGCCAATCACCACGACGACCACCACTACCGGAGCAACGGGAACGACAAGCACAACAACAGCACCCGGCACTACGCCCGGCAGCAATCAACCGACAACTACAGCACAGACAACAGCCTCTGTCCCGGGCAGCATTCAATGGACCGGGGCAATCACGAGCGTGAATGCATCCACGATCGTTGTGCAGATGCCTGACGGGCTACTGAGCATGAACATCACCTCTCAGACGGAGCGCTCACACGATAAAAATAGCTCGCTGACCGTTGGCCAGCTGGTGAAGGTTGATACGAGCTTTGCCAATGGCGCTTTTATCGCCAGCAAATTGGAATCAACCGATAGCAAAGATGCCCAGGATCAGAATATCGTGCAGTATCAGGGTCAGGCGCTCAGCCCGGTTGGTGCCGACAACATCCTGCGCTTCGGCGTCGGCAACAAGGTCTGGAATTTCCAGATCGCTCCGAGAACCGATCTGAGCAAGATTGGCAACAACGCCCAGGCCATCCAGGCTCAACAGATGCTGAAAGTCAAGGTACAGTTTAGCGGCTCGAATGGGACCGCGCTCAAAATTGATACTGATAACGGCAATAACTAAGAGCTAGCGGAAACGCGCTCCCTCTTGTTTGACGAGCATAGCCCGCACCTCTTCAGGCGTTACAACGGCAATGTCGCCCGCGATACAGCGCTTGAGCGAGGCCAGGGCATTGCCGAAGCTCAGCGGCGTCACCCCGGAGCGCTCATATAGCTCCTGGTAGATAGCCCCACCGAGATAGGCATAGAGATAGCCCGCATCGAAGGCATCGCCCGACCCAAAGCGGATGGTGCCTTCGGTTGGGAAGACAGGCGCGGTTGCATAGACGCCATTGCGCAACTCTGCCGATCCCTCACTGCCCAGCGTCAACACCAGCGTTTTCTCCCCTTCTCCGGCAAAACGCTGCTCCATCTGTCGCAGGATCTCTTCAGGCGTCCCGCTAATGCCCCAGAGTTCGGCGGCATCGGCCCTGGCGCAAAACAGAATACGCGCCTGCCGACACGCCTCCTCGATACCCTTTGCCGCCTCAGCAGGCGACCAGAGCTTCGCGCGATAGTTTACATCAAACGAGAGCGGCACTTGTTGCTCTCGCGCACGAGCCAGCAAGCGTCGAAAGACCTCTCGCGCTCCCTCGCCAATACCAGGCGTAATGCCGGTCAGATGCACCATTTTCGCCGTATCAACCAGCGCATAGTTGACGGCAGCGGGATCAACCAGAGCGCAGGCCGAATTCGCGCGATCATAATGGACCTGAAGACCCAGAGGATTGACCGCCTCCTCCGCGTAGAAAATACCCAATCTGGAGGCGTTGCCCGCCCACACAATATGGCTCGTGTCCACGCCATGACCACGCAGTTCGGTCTCGACATGCCTGCCAATCGGCGTAGCGGGCAAGGCCGACATCCAGGCAACACGCAGGCCCAGACGCGCCAGACACGACAGCGTATTTGACTCGGTTCCGCCCACATAGACCTGCAACATCGGGGTCGTTTCCAGCCGCACTCCTCCAGGCGCGGTCAGGCGCAACATCGTCTCGCCAAAACTGAGGACATCGATTGCCATATCTACCTCTTTCTTCTCAACCAGCTAACATTCTACTTCTATTGCCGTATTGCTCAGGCAACCATCGTTCCCATGATATAATCTGGGAGAGACCAGTAGCAAACATTTTCTAGACAAGGGGATGAGCTATAACGATGGCAAACAACGTTGAACAGATATTACCTCCACGCAGTCCCATCGCGATTGCACGCCTGGACGATCTGAGCGAGGCAATCGCAATCAGTCAGGCTTTATTAGAGGGCGGCATCACGCGGCTTGAATTCACATTGACTAACGCCGATGCCAACGCCGTAATTACTGAGGTGCGGCGCGAATTTGGCGACCGGCTCGTCGTGGGTGCCGGGACGGTGCTCGATGCGGAGCAGGCTCATGCCTCGATCGATGCGGGAGCACAATTCCTGGTTACCCCGGCGCTCCTGCCGCATGTCATCACCGTTGCACGCGAACGGCAGATTCCCATCGCCTGCGGAGCCTACACTCCCACCGAGATACTGACCGCGTGGCGGCTGGGCGCGGATCTAGTCAAGGTCTTTCCCGCCAGTTCGCTCGGTCCGGGCTACATTAAAGACGTTCGCGGACCACTCCCGAACATTCCGCTGATCCCAACAGGCGGCGTCAATGTCAACAACTGCGCGACCTTCCTCGCCGCCGGAGCCTATACGGTCGCCATCGGGAGCCAGCTTGTCAGCAAAGAGATCGCCCGCAAAAAGGACTGGGCAGGCTTAACGGCCCAGGCTCGTCAGTATATCCAGGCTTGCTCCTGACATCTACATTTATGGAGCATCGTAGCGACAATCCCTTGCGGTTGTCGCGGGCTTGCTCCTGATACAGAAATAATCCCCACCGTAGCGACAATCCCTTGCGATTGTCGCGGGCCGGAAATGTAATAGGGGCAATAGCGACAACCGCAAGGGATTGTCGCTACGAGAGATGAAGATCATCACAAACGGAGAAAATACATGAGCGACGTTGAACATGTATTGACGATTCATAACTCATTGGGTGAGGGACCGCTCTGGAGCGCCGACGAGCAGCTATTATACTGGGTCGATATCAACAATAGCTGCTATTTTCGCCTCAATCCTCTGACTGGCACACACGAACGCAGCGATGTTGGCGTGAAAATTGGCGTGCTGGCTCTACGTGCCGCTGGTGGCCTCGTGATGGCGGTGCGCGATGGCTTCGCCTTCTGGAATCCACAGGAGCAAACGCTGAGCTATATCGCGAAACCCTGGGAAAATCTGCCCCATGTGCGCTTCAACGATGGAGCCGTTGATTGTGGCGGACGCTTCTGGGCCGGGACAATGAATGAAGACGAGACGGGCGAGGTCCTCGGGCGGCTCTGGCGGCTCGATCCTGATGGCTCGGTCCATGAGATGGAGACGCTGATCGGCACCTCCAACGGCATCGGCTGGAGTCCCGACAACAGAACTATGTATTTCACCGATTCGCGCCTGCACATAATTTACGCCTACGACTTCAACGCCGCCACGGGCGCTATCGCCAATCGTCGCACGTTTGTCCATACGCCCGATGAACCTGGGGTTCCCGATGGTCTTGCTGTCGATAGCGAGGGCTTCGTCTGGAGCGCCTGTTGGGGCGGCGCGAAAATCGTACGCTACGATCCAGACGGCAGGATTGAGCGCGTGATCGCGACCCCGGCCCTGCGTACAACTGCCTGCACCTTCGGCGGTCCCGATCTGGACGAACTCTACATCACCTCCGCCTGGACGGGTCTGACTGAAGGACAGAAGGAGCAATACCCGCTTTCGGGAGATCTGTTCCGCCTCAAGACAGAGGTGAAGGGGCTGCCGAAATATAAGTTTGGCGGCTAAGCGCTCTCCATATCTCATTTCACACACCCGCTCAAATTGAGCGGGTTTTTCCTTTTGCACTATCTAGAAACGAGGTACAATAGAGAAAGAACGCAGATGATCATTTCTCAGCAAAGAGCAGAAAATAGGAGAACATATCGCAATGGAAGCGAATTCTCATAACAGCTATGTGTTCGACCCGGAAAGTTCGGCGGAGATGGCGCGACTGATCAACCAGGATCGCATGATGACGCAGGCAATGGGTGGCCCGCTGGCCGGTCTGGAGCAACCAGAAACGCTCAGGAATATTCTGGACCTCGGCAGCGGGCCGGGCGGCTGGGCGCTTGATGTGGCCTTTGAGCTGCCTCAAGCCAATGTAGAGGGTATCGATATCAGCCGCATCATGGTGGACTACGCCAATGCCCGCGCACGCACACAGGATATCTTAAATGCCTCGTTTGGCGTCATGAATATCACCGAACCGCTCGATTTTCCCGCTGCCTCGTTCGATCTGGTCAACGCCCGCTTCCTCACCGTCGCTCTCAAGCGCGAAGCCTGGCCTCCCTTGCTCAAAGAAAGTACACGCGTGTTGCGTCCAGGTGGATACCTCCGCCTCACCGAAGTGGTCGATGCGGGCATCTCCAACAGTGCCGCGCTCAACCAGCTCATGCAGCTGCTTTTACAGGCCCTCTGGCTGGCTGGCTATGCCTTCTCGCCCGATGGACACTCCGTTGGCGCGGTCCATATGCTCCCGTCCTTTTTGCGCGAACTGGGCTATCAGCAGGTACGTTTGCAACCGCATGCCGTTGAATATTCGGCCAACATGGAAGCCTGGGCCGATCAGTATCACAACATCGAGGTCGCCGGATCACAGATCAAGCCGCTTCTGGTCAAGCTGGGCCTGATCACCATCGAAGATTTCGATCAACTCTACGCACAGGCGATCAGCGATATGCACCAGGAAACGTTTTGCGCCATCCAGCATTTTACAACGGTGTTTGGTCAAAAGCCATGAAACCATTGATGCGTTGTTGTGCGTCGGTGCAGAGAGTGATATGCTTGAAGCAGAGAAGCATGCTATCGTACACAGACTATCTTTGAGCATACATGAGGGGTTCCCTATGCATATCCAGATCCCATATGGCAGCACACAACGCAGCATCGATCTACCCAACAAAGCGACGGTGATACGCACGCGCGAGACACCAGCGCTGGCAAACGAGAAAGCCGCGTTTCTAGCCGCGCTCCGCAAACCAATTGCCAGCGCACCACTCAAGGCGCTGGTTACGCCGCAGGATCGCGTCGCCATCATCATCTCCGACATCACCCGCCCAACGCCCAATGAGCGGATCGTTCCCTGGTTGCTGGGAGAACTGGCCCATGTGCCACGCTCACAGATCGTGATCCTCAACGGCACCGGCTCGCATCGTGCCAACACGCGCGAAGAGTTGATCTCGATGCTGGGCGAAAAGGTGGTGGACACGGTTGAAATCGTCAATCACGATGCCTTCTCGCCCGAAACGCTGGTCTACCTGGGCGAGAGCGCAACGGGCGTGCCGATCTGGATCAATCGCCGCTACGTCGAGGCCGATTTTCGCATCGTCACCGGCTTTATCGAGCCGCACTTCTTCGCTGGCTACTCAGGCGGCGCGAAAGGGGTTATTCCGGGCCTGGGCGGCATCCAGACGATCCAACAATTGCATAACGCGGAGCTGATCGGCCATCCCCTCGCAACCTGGGCCATCCTGAACAACAACCCCGTACAGCAGGGCATTCAAGCGGCGGTCCGGCTCAGCCCACCAGAATTTATGGTCAACGTTACGCTCGATCAACAGCGCAACATCACTGGCGTCTACGCAGGCGATTATCTCAAGGCACACTACGCCGGATGCGAACAGGTGGCACGCATGGCGACCCGGCCCGTCGCTGACTTTTTTGATATCGTGCTCACCAGCAACAATGGCTATCCGCTGGATCAAAACCTGTATCAGACGGTCAAAGGTATGACCGCAGCGGCCCAGATCGTCAGGCAAGGAGGCGCGATTGTGGCGATAGCAGAATGTCGCGATGGCCTGCCCGATCACGGCAACTACAAAGCGCTCTTGCAGATGCGCTCAACGCCTGCCGCTCTGCTGGAGATGATCCAGGACCCGGGCTTCTTGCAGCACGATCAATGGCAGGTCCAGAAACAGGCCCTGGTACAATTGCAGGCCGATGTCTACCTGCATTCCAGCCTGTCTGATGACGTGGTACGGGCCGCTCAGTTGATCCCGGCTCCCGATTTGCAGGGAACCATCAATCAGTTGCTCACCACATACGGCCCCCAGGCACGTATCGCAGTGCTGCCCGAAGGACCGGTGACGGTGCCATATGTGGCTGAGGGGAGTAAGGTATAAACCGAAGCGTTACCACTTGATCGGCAGGTGTTGCAGGCCATAAATGAAGTAGATCGGCTTCACGGCAAGCGGGACGGCTCGGTTGCGATGAATAGTCGGGAAACGCTAAACAAAGGGGAACGTCACAGCCTGCACAGTTGCAAACATATGGCGAATATCGTTGTAGTGTTCGTCAGCGACGGGAGCGAGGCGCTGAATCAAACCGCTATGTAAGCTCTGAGCGGCTATGGGGTCGTGATGCATCTCTGTCAGGGCCGCACGCAAGCGAGCTTTGAGGGCCGCATCAAGCCGTTTCGCCACTACAACGGGCGGCATCGCTGATGGGCCGAGCA
>JAICIM010000531.1 GCA_025928885.1 Ktedonobacteraceae bacterium
GGGGAACGGGTGCCTGATTGCGTCGTTCCTCCGTTTGCCCCCACAAAACTCTCTCTCTCGCCGCCCTGGTGAGCAGATGGTCCCACTCCGTACCTGTTTCCTGCTATCAAACTGGCCTCTCTCTCGTTCATTATTATAGGTATATTTTCTCTGATTGGGATTGCAATAATACATGCTATGTAAGCGGTGGGAGTTTTCTCCGTTCCCATGCGGTAAAATAGAAGAAGATATTTGATAGAGATAGAGGAAATAGTCTATGGGATTCAATCATAACGGTCCACAGGGACCAGTGGGACAGATGCTGCCCCCGGGCAATATGGCGGCGCTGGCCGAGTGGAAAGAGTTGGGGGCGCAGCTCAGTGCGCAACGCTTTAACCGAAACTCAAAAGGGCAACGCCGCTTATTAGCGATATTAGCTATTATTACGCTTATCCTGGTGATTTTTGCCGCTGTGCGCATAAATACGCTAGCCAGCAATAATGGGGATCAACTGACCATCCATATTGCCAGTCAGCAAGACGCGATCATCGATCTGCGCAAGAGCGTTGAGATCAGCCCGTATCTTTTTGGGGCCAATGTGTTGCCAAAGGTTGCTTCAAACTCGACCGATGCGAACAATACAGGCGTCATGCCCTACTCGCCGAAGATGGGGCAGAGCCTGCAAACGATGGGCATCAAAATGCTGCGCTACCCGGGTGGCTCCTGGGGCGAGCAGCATATTCTCTCGAACGATCAGTTGAACGATTTCAATCAAATGCTGACCGATAGCAAAGCAACCGGGATGATGCAGGTACACCTGGGCGGGACCAAAGGACAGGACGATCCGGCGCAACTGGCGGCCCAGTGGGTGCAATCGATGAAATCGGTGCAGCTCTGGTCGATCGGCAGCGAGCCTGATATTACGATGAATCCCGCGACGCAAAAGCCATATACCGCCGATGAGTATGCTCAGGCGTTTACCCAGATCTCGGCCAAAATGCATCAGGCCAACCCCAATATCAAGGTCTTTGGCCCCGAACTCAGCTCTTATTTTGATGCCAATGCCAGTTTTACAAGCGTCAATGCCCATACCTGGATCGATGAGTTCCTGCAAAAAGTTGGCGCGTATGAAAAGCAGAACAATAGCAAGGTGCTGGATGGCATCTCTTTCCACTATTATCCCCAGACCACTCCTTTTGCGCAGCCGGGGTTATTGTTGAGCAGCGGCAACGAGTGGGACTATATCCTGCCCGATCTGCGTGCTCAGATTCAGAAGACGCTTGGCCGCGATGTGCCGATCGCCATCACCGAGATGAACACGAACCCGGATCGTATCGGGAATCAGCCCCCGATTCCTCCGGCCTACAGTGCGCTCTGGCTTGCCGATACGATGGGAACCTTGATGAACGAGCAGGTAACGTATGCGGCCTTCTATTCCGCTTCGCCTGCTATGCAAAATCCGTCCTCGCTCTTTGCGCTCGATGGCAGCGAAACGTCGATGGGGCGCATCTTTGAGCTGTTCACTCATCTACAAGATCACGTCGTGCCGCTGGCGATTCAGGATGATCCCCTCGCGCTCTTCGCTACCACCAGCAAGGATCGCAAGACGCTGAGCTTGATGTTCGTGAACAAAACCCCTTTGACGCAGCATGCACAGGTCAATCCCTCGACGCTCCAGATTTATTCCGGCGCGTGGCCTGCTGAGGATCTGAAGATCGCGGCCTATAGCGCGGTGGTGCTGACGCTGCATCGCGATAGTGGAGAGGCCGAGTCGTATAATTTCATTCCCCCAACCAGAACCTCTGGTCTGGTCGCCCCCGTCAATTCCGCCATTTGTGGCATCAGAACCGATCCCGTAGACGCCACCGTGCCTTGCTAAATCTTGAACCAAAAAAGGTGCGTCATGCTTACCCATGACGCACCTCCTCCTTATTGCATATATTACATTTATCATGCATCTGATGAATGGCGAATATCAATTCGTACGGACAAGTTGGCGCTTGCTTCGTTGGTGGAAATTCGATAGCAAATAAGGCTATATATAGACAATCTGCATACATGTCTTTTTTTTGGTCAAAATAGGATAAAATAGCAAGGGGGAAACTAAAAATTGGCTAAAAATTGGTCTTCTCGCCCTCAAAAAAAACGCAAAGAAGAGATGGCTTTGTACATCTTGCACAAAAATGTGTTGCACACTCTCTGGTACTTTATCCATAACAGGAAAGAGCAGAATGATCTATACTTAACGACAAGTACAATCAATCAATGATGATGCTCCAATGTTCTTTGTTTTCACCGGTGATTCCTGCCCTCAACGATGAGATCGTCTTCGGATTATTAGCGTATTCTATCCGCTTACGCGCCCATGCTGACCGGTAATACGCTAAGGAGAGCAACATGTTGTTCTTACCTCGCTGCTGTTCAGTGACAAGACATGCTAGTTAACAGGGAAGAGAAATAGGGAAGCAGCACGACATGACATAAGCAGGTTTTAGCAGCAGGTAGACAGTATGTAATTTATCTCCTGGCGAAACGACGATTCTGGCCTTTTTTATCGGTATTACATCTATTTTGTCTTGCAGCCAGTCAGACTGTGGCTGCTTAGTGGTAAAACCAGGTTGGTGAAAGCAGATGGCAACAGTTGAGACAACACGACAAGAGGCACCAAAAATTGTACTTGCCCATCGCACTTTTTTTCTGCAAGTACTTGTTTTAGCTGTCATTGGATTGGCAGTGGGTTACGCCTCAAAGTTTTTTGCGGGTGCTTCATCGGGAACATTTGATGCAAGTAAGATTAACGCGGGCGATACGGCCTGGGTGCTCACTTCGGCGGCACTCGTTATGGTGATGACACCTGCGGTCGGCTTCTTCTACGGTGGTATGGTCACCAGCAAGAACGTGGTGAGCGTAATTAAGCAATCGCTGCTCATTCTCGGTATTGTCAGCATCCAGTGGGTGGTCATTGGTTACAGTCTGGTTTTCGGCAAAGACTTTGGCGGAGTGATCGGCGGACTCAACTTCTTAGGTCTGTCCGGTGTTGGATACGCGCCGAACGCTGACTACGCCGGGACCATTCCCCAGATGGCCTTCATGATCTTCCAGGCGATGTTCGCCATTATCGCTCCTGCGCTGATTATCGGTTCGTTTGTTGAGCGCATCCGCTTCCGCACACTGGTGCTCTTCGTCATTCTCTGGTCCACCCTGGTTTATGACCCGATCGCCCACTGGGTCTGGGGCGTTGGTGGCTGGTTGCGCAACCTCGGCGCACTCGACTTCGCCGGTGGCACCGTCGTTCACATTAGCGCTGGCTTTGCTGGATTGGCGGCGGCTCTCGTGATCGGCCAGCGTCGAAACTTCCAGAAGGGCGTGGCAATCGTTTCTAATAACGTTCCCTTTGTGCTGCTGGGCGCGGCCCTGCTCTGGTTCGGTTGGTTTGGCTTCAATGCTGGCAGCGCTCTGAGCGCCTCCGCCCTTGCCGTCAGTGCGTTTGTGGTGACAAATACCGCCGCCGCTGCTTCTGGCCTGACCTGGATGGTACTCAGCTGGGCCGAGAATAAAAAGCCGAGCGCGATGGCGACGGCGACCGGTGCGGTCTGTGGTCTGGTTGCTATCACCCCTGCCAGCGGCTTCGTTGGCCCTGTCGCCAGCATCGCCATTGGCATTATCGCTGGCATCGTCACCTACCTGATGCTCTTCATTCGCAGCAAATTCACCCGCATCGACGACACGCTGGATGTCTGGGCCGCGCACGGCATGGGCGGCGTTGTCGGCGCTATTCTGACCGGTGTCTTTGCCGAGAAGATCATCAACGGCGCTGGCAACAATGGCCTGCTCTTCGGCAATCCCAGCCAGCTCTGGACGCAGATCTTTGCCGTACTGGTGACCGCTGGCTATTCGTTCGTCGTCACCTTCGTGCTGCTCAAGTTCCTCTCCCCTCTGGGCCTGCGCGTCTCGGAGAAAGAAGAGGCCGAGGGCCTGGACATCGCCGTTCACGGTGAAGAAGGCTATCGCTTGTAGCTCTTGCGCACCAGTTTTTAAGCAAGAAAGCGGCTCCCCTCTTGAAGAGAGGAGCCGCTCTCTTCGTTGGCACGCGACTTAATCGCGCCCGTGGAGGCGTCTGTGTCGTAGCCGCGCGACTTAATCGCGCCACCTCTCGGGAAGCAGTACAGTTCAAGGAACAGCAGGATCGCCCCGTCGTAGCCGCGCGACTTAATCGCGCCAGGTTCACCCTTCTCAAGTGGGCCACGAGCGCTTTAAAGTCGCGCGGCTACGGGACGTAATTATCCTATTTCACCTTCTATTTTTTCTCACGCCTGATATTACAATACCATGAGAAACTTCCATACCTCTTTCAAAACTACATATTTTTGATTACTGCTAATAAAAAGAAAAGTACCTATAAATAATTATTGACAATAGAATATAATATAAAGGCATTAAAACATTTCACTTCGTTGCATAGAAGAAAGGAAAGGTATATATGGTAGGTGGAAAGAAAAAAAGAGAAGATGGTTCTAATCTATCACATCGCCTTAAAGAATATGATTATAGTGATCCTGGTTGGTATTACGTCACTATATGTATAGATGGGCATGTATTGCAATTTGGTGAGATTGTGGATAATCAGATGCATCTGAGCGAGGTCGGTTCCATCGTGCAGAGCTTTTGGGAATCTTTGCCGCAACGCTTCCCAGGAATCACACTGGATGAATATATCATTATGCCGAATCACATGCATGGCATTCTCATCTTACCTGAAAGATACCCTATTACGTCATGGTCAAATAAAAAGAACTGGCGTCGTCCCTCTATAGGCAAGATTCTTCGTGCTTTCAAAGGGGCCGCAACCCACCGTATACACCATGCCACGCCGAAAATAACCTTTCAATGGCAGCCAAACTATTACGATCATATCGTACGCAATGATCCTGATATAGATCGTATCCGTCTTTATATTATCAATAACCCTGCTCAGTGGCAGGAAGATGAATATTATAAGAAGCAACAACATCTACTCAAATAATA
>JAICIM010000450.1 GCA_025928885.1 Ktedonobacteraceae bacterium
AGGTTGATGGTTCCTCCCAGACCAGAGAACAGGAAACGGCTCAGGAAGATCGCCCAACCGCCACGCCGGTTAAAATAAGATCGCGAACGTGTGACGCTTGTCAACACGCGCGGCGACAGGACATAGCGGGGTCTCGGTCGGGCCAGCCAGGAGAGAAACCTGTTTCCCCCGAAGCGCCCGATGCAATAGCCCGCACTATCGCCAGCGGTGGCAGCGGTCACAGCAATCAACAACAGCACCCCAACGTTAAAATCGCCGAGCGCCGCGAAAGCTCCAGCCGCCAGCAATACAAAGCTGATCGGTAAAGGAACCCCCACCGAGGCAATAAAGATGCTCAACACCAACGCTGGATAGCCATAGAGTTGCAACCAGCTAATCAAGAGCGGGAGAAACGTGTTCACGTGGCTTCTCCTCCGCGACCTGCTGGAGCGGACAATGTACGCGGATGGTCTTGATTATGCTCTTTCCTGTAGAACTGGATCGACGCCTGAACGATGTGAACCACGGTTCCAACCGGGCGATGCAAATGAATGGCTAACTCCTGTAGTGTCGTGTGACGCGATGGGCGAGCATTGGACAGGTGCAGTGCATCGTAGAGGTAGTTTTCTGGCACCTGATACACGTGCGCAATGTACGGAATCGTCATCCAGGGACGAATCGTTTGCACGTCTCCCTGCTGCTTCTCCTGCTGCAAACTCTGAAATGCACCCACGGTTGCCCTGGCAGCAAACAGAGCACAGATCAAGGAAAGCATCAATAAGATCCCGGTCAGCACGACGCGCACTCGCACGCTCACAGTAAAACTCCTCGGCACCGCTCGCTTCCTGGCGAGTTTCTCTTGACGAAGCACCTCTTATTCTCTAGAATACCAGGTATGAACGCAACTACACAACTGTTAAACGTATCAATCAAGCGTATCGATACAACATTGCCTTTGCCCGCTTATGCCACACACGGCTCGGTCGGTTTCGATCTGATCTGCCGCGAGGATATGGTGGTGTTGCCGCACGAACTGGGGCTAATTCCCGGCAATATTATCGTGCAAACGCCTCCCGGCTATATGCTGCTCATCACGATGCGCAGCAGCACGGCCCGGCGCAAGGGGCTGCTCATGCCGAACGGCGTGGGCGTGATCGATCAGGATTACAGCGGGGAAGGCGACGAGCTGCTTATTTCGGTCTACAATTTCCGCGACGAAGCCGTCACCGTCCAGCGTGGCGAACGCATCGCCCAGGGAATATTTGTCCCGGTCGGGCGTGTTGAATGGAATGAAGTGGATGAGGTTGGCGAAGGACGGGGAGGATTTGGCAGCACAGGGGATTAACCATGTCACTCAAAGACTATTACACCATCCTGGAAGTGCCACGCAACGCGACGCTGGAGCAAATCAAGCAGTCCTATCGTCGCCTGGCGCGTCTCTATCATCCCGATCTCAACAAACACCTATCTGACGAACGCATCAAGCAGCTCAACGAGGCATATGATGTGTTGAGCGATACCACCAGACGGCTACATTACGATATCGTCATGCTGGAACAGATGCGCAATGCCCTCATCCTGGACATGATTCGTCGCCAGCAAGAACAGGCCAGGCGCGAACCGAAAATGACCTGGAGAGAGGGCGTCGTCGGGTTTGTGCGCGAAATGAAAAAAGAAATGCAGAGCAATTGACGCCCTCTGCATAAAATAGTGAGAGCAACCTTCGCTCAGCGGCTTTCAGAGAGCGGCACGTCAGCCTAGCGCTCGATGGCGACTGACCAGCTTGTTGTTGTCATCATAGAGTTCGACCTGCACCGGCAACGCAACATCTTGATCCGTGAGAAAGAGTACCAATCCATCCTTCACGGTATCCTCCAGTTCTACCCCATTTTTGCTGATCAATCGCACCCGCGCGATAGTATACCCCTGTTCGCTTACTGTTCCACAGGCATAGAAAGCATGCCCATAGCCGCCGCCACCTCCCAGATGGACATAAGGATAGGTACGCGGCGGCACCGGAGCTATTTTGTTCCAGCTCCCACCCCAGACGCGCCAGTTGCCCGCCCGATCCTGCTCAATCACACAATGTCCATCATAGGACTGCCCGGCCTGATCGCGAAACGTTACGGCGTAGAGGCGATGGCCGGGGATGCTGCGCTCACCAGAAAACTGAATGGTGGCGGGATCGGCCTTGACTCCACTGGCATTCGAGGCGCTCAAAAAAGAGCGAATAAAGTGCTGCGCATCAATTTCTACCATAGAACGAAAATCCTTTGCTCGATGAATTGTGGATATTTCATTCCATCATAGCACCGTAGCGCCAATTCCTCACGGTTGGCGCGGTCCTCAGACAGCCCAACCCTGACCTTCGGGTCCGGCAGTCAGGATCTGTGGTCCCTTTTTAGTGATGGCGATGGTATGCTCGAAGTGGGCGCTGGGCAGGCCATCCTGCGTCACAATGGTCCAGTGGTCGGAGAGCAGCTTGACGGCTTTATTGCCCAGATTGAGCATTGGCTCGATGGCGACTACGAGGCCTGGCTTCAACTCAAAATCACCGGATGCTTCGTAGCGGCGCGAATAATAGTTCGGAAGTTGCAGCCCCTCCCACATCTCGCGTCCAATGCTGTGTCCAACCAGTCCCTCGACGACCGAGAGGCCAGCATTGGTGGCATAGGCTTCCATTTCTTTTGCCACCTGGCTCCAGTAGCGCCGTTTGGAAATCAACGCGATCGCCAGCCGCAGCGTCCCCTCCGTAATATCGAGCAGGTGTTGTTTCCTGGCATCGATCCTGCCCACGGGCCGGGTGACAGCCGCATCGCCACACCAGCCATTGAGCTTGACGCCAATATCGATGCTCACAATATCGCCCTCCTTCAAGCGCCGGGGACCAGGAATACCATGCACCACCTGCTCATTGACGGAAATACAGGTTGAGGCCGGAAACGGCGTCGTGTTCTGGACGCCCTTAAACAGGGGAATGGCATCGTGGGCAAGAATATAGTCTTCTACAGCGGCATCAATCTCGGCAGTCGTCACGCCCGGCCTGACCAGCTCGGCGGCGACCTGATGAACCTGCCAGGTCAGCAAACCAGCCTGACGCATCAACGCAATTTCTTTGTCAGTTTTAAATGGTTGCATAATTTTTATCCTTTTTATAGATGACCAGATAGTAGGCAGAAAGAAATAACCAGAACGAAAGAGATTATGGCTTCATTTGTTCAACCTCATCATCGTTTCTGGGCAAAAACGTTATCTTAAAAAGAAGATGTATATCATTAACACGTACGCTTATGAAGAGAGCCAGGTTACGGGGGGAGCGGTATCTACTATTGGGCTAGCATTGTCGTTGCAGGGAAACTAGCAGTATGGCAGGGGCTACAGCTTGTTTTCGCCTGTTTTGCCCCTGCCACATGGTTGGTTATAACGTATCGTGTAGCTTTTGCATGGCATGCTTGTAGGCATCGAGCGTTCTCGCATCGAAGAGAACGAAGAGTACCTGCTGCAAACCCGTGGGTTGCTGGAGGTGACGAACAACAGTACGCAACGCAATGGGCGCGGCTAACGTGACTGGATAGCCATAAGCGCCCGTGCTGAGCGATGGAAAGGCAATGCTTTTGATCTGGTAGCGTTCGGCCAGATCGAGGCAGGACTGATACGCGCCGGCAAGCAATTGCTCCTCATCACCACGCTGTCGATAGATAGGACCGACCGCGTGGAAGACATATTGAGCCTTTAGTTTGCCCGCGTGGGTTGGAGCCGCGCTCCCGGTGGGGCAGCCGCCGATCTTGCGGCACTCCTCCATAATCGTGGGGCCACCAGCACGGTGAATAGCGCCATCAACGCCACCACCACCCGCAAGCGCAGCATTGGCTGCGTTCACAATCGCATCGGCCTCAACCCGCACGATATCCCCCTGCATCAACGCAAGCGTCACCCCATTTACGGTATAGGTTGACATGAAAGGTTCCATAATCAGCGCTTCTACCAAATTAGATAACCGGTGACGTTGTGTATAGCCCCTGGCTGGCGGAAATAGAGGGTAGTCTGCGCACACGCTCTACATCTATACCCACCAGGGGCAATACGTTTCTGGCAGTGAGCAAAACGTCACTACAAACTACTACTTTTTGATCACAGCCTCTGAGAGTTCTTTGCCAGGGAAAAAGCGCACGCGTTCTTTCGCAGGCACTTCGATTGGTTGTCGGTCGCGTGGATTGACCCCCTTGCGAGCGGCGCTCTGGCGCACTTTGAATGAGCCAAAGCCAACAAGACGTACCTCGTCACCGTTCTGAAGCGCCTCGCGGATGGCGTCGAGCGTCGCCTCCAACACTTCAGCCGCCTGTTTCTGGGACAGTTTCGCCTGTTTTGCAATACGTTTGGAAAGCTCTTGCCGTCCAATGGTCTGTGCAGACTTATCCGCAGTCTTTTCTTGAGCCATAGGTTCTAAAATCCTCCTTACAACTATCACACACGTCGCTTTTTTAGTCCCAATGGAGTAACGTTGTTGGGCCTGTAGAGCGACATTACAACCTCACTGCCGATAGGAGTATAGCATGTGAATTTGAGAAATACAAGCGTGTCACTATGCCTGTATTCCCGGTACATATAGTGAATCGGCCTCTGGAGCCATTTCATGCCTATCATATAGGCCGAAAACTGGCCTGGCAAGCGAGGTCTATTATTGTTGTCTCATAGAAAGATTTCTACTAGTTAATGTTGTGCTACTGACTATCGAATAAACCCATCCTCACTATAATTATATTCTATAGGACCTGTATTGTAGAGTCAAAGTTAAATCTAAAAACCATCACATTAGCGCTGCTATTCTTGCTCACTTTCTATGAGGTACAATATCGAAAAGGGTGCATAGATCCTTTCTATTTTCCATTGGAGAGCTGTACCATCACACGCAGAGAGGAAATGCGCTTTGTCGCGGCAAAGCGTGTACTATGACGACTATGATTGAGCAAGTTGCTGACAATATTTTCAAGCTCACGATTCCGATCCCCTTCCCCTTACGCACCGTCAATATCTACGCCCTCGTCGGAAAAGATGGCTGGGCGATGTTCGATACGGCGATCGGCACCGAAGAGGCCCGTGCCGCTGTGTTGAACGGTCTGGCAAGCGTGGGACTGGCAATAGAGCGTTTACAGGCCATCGTGCTCTCGCATGCCCACCCCGACCATGTGGGACTCTCGGGCGAGCTACAGCAGCAGAGCAGAGCGGCGGTCTATATGCATCCCATCGACGAGACGGTGCTGCAACTGTTCTGGAATGGCAAACGCACCCGAACATTTGAGCAGGCCAATCAGTTTTTCAGGCCGCATGGGATGCCAGCTGAGCCGACTCATCCGGCTCAGGTGCCGCCGGAGGTCATGCAACGCGTAATTCGCGTTCCCTCTCACGAAGCATTTACGCTGATTGAGGATCAACAGGAGATCGAGCTGGTTGGCGAACGCTATCGGGTGTTCTGGGTTCCGGGCCATTCTGACGGCCAGATCATGCTCTTCCGCGAACGCGACGGCGTGTTGCTCGCCGCCGATCATATTTTGCCGCGCATCACCCCCAATGTTGGCCTCTATTCAGAGCAGGGGCGCATCAATCCGCTGGGTGATTATCTCGCTTCTCTGCGCAAGGTAGAGCATCTCCCGGCCAGCATCGTTCTGCCAGGACACGGCGATCCCTTCCCTGGCCTCGCGACGCGCGTGCAAGAGTTGATCGAGCATCATGCCGAGCGCGAAGAGCAGATCCAGGGCTTGCTTGCCGGACGCCCACAACACGCCTATTACCTGACCAGACATCTCTTTGGGGAGCGACTCAAAAGTCAGGACTCCTGGCGCATGGCGATGGCCGAGACGCTGGCTCATCTCGAACACCTGCGCTTCAACGGCCAGATCACACAACAGC
>JAICIM010000384.1 GCA_025928885.1 Ktedonobacteraceae bacterium
AACCAGGCGCGATACAGTCGCGCGGCTACGAAACTCTTTGCCTTGACAGGCAGCAGCAGGTTCTCTATACTCGTGAACAGATTGACATTTCAGAAGGCATCTTGTATATGGATCACGTTCACACTCATCCACATCCTATATAAGTCCTCTTCCCGCGCCATACAAGGGCGCGAGCACCTCCTGTAGGAAAGCTCATTGGCTTATAAGTTCGATTTCTATCAGGAGGGTATTCGCATGTCTTTTCTCTGGCGCTTTGTGCCTTCGCGCGACTTGTTACGCATTCCACTGCTGCGCTGGCTAGTCATCACCCGTTTCTTTGGTGATCTGTTTTTCTACTCAACAACGATGGTCCTCTTTGAGCAACAACGTGGACTCAACTTCACGGAAATGTTTCTCATGGAAGCAATTCTCTCAGGAGCCATCTTGCTTGCCGATGTTCCCACAAGTATCCTGGCCGAACGCATCGGCTATGCCAGAATAATGCTCATTGGACGAGTTATTGGTCTCGTCGGGATGGTATGCTTTGCCATAGCTCATGGTTTCTGGCTCTTTGCTCTGGCCGAAGTCCTCGGTGGCATCGCTATTGCCTCGGTCTCCGGGTGCGAAAGCGCCCTGATCTACACCTCCTTGCCTCCTCAGAAAAGGAGCAGTCAGGGCAGCACAGCTTTCGCTTTGCTCAGCAGCGCTTCAAGCGCGAGTTTCTTTCTGGGACTCCTTACCGGGAGCTTTCTGGGTGCCTACAGCCCAACGCTTGCCGTTGTCGCCAGCTTCGTCCCGGCTCTGCTGGCCTTCTTCGCATCTCTTCGTTTGTACCACTATGCCCTGGCGACCAGCGTTGCGGAGAACACAGAAGTAGTCCCCATCAACCGGGCCGTACATACTGCCTGGCACGCGATTTTAACACAACCCAAACTCGCTTGCTTGAGTCTCCTGCGCTGGATCGCTTTTGCGATGACAAACTCAATCTTCTGGTATAACCAACCCTACTTTCAGCAGGCCGAGATTCCTGTTGCTCTTTTTGGACCACTCATGGCCGCTGCAATGGGGCTGCAACTGTTCCTGGTCCTCCGAACCCCAACCATTCAAAAGCTATTGGGCGCTCGTTTCTTGCTCGCGTGTTCTTGCCTGCTCCCGGGCCTCTGCTACCTGCTGCTGACGTGGCTCCATACACCGCTACTCACGATAGGGCTGGTAGCCGGTGTAGTCTGCTTCTCTGTCTGGCAGACTCCCATCATAGAGCAGGAGATAAATAAACGCATTGCAGATCGGTCGCGTGCCACAACGCTCTCGGCGCTCTCTCTGATTGGGATGTTGGGGAAAGGCATGGTTGATCCAATCATAGGACACCTGGGAGATATCGGACTGGATAGGGTAAGTATGGGAATGGGGAGCATGCTACTCCTCCTCGGCTTCATAGCATTCCTGCTCATTCCTCAAGCGGCAGGATCGCATCTCGGTCTGTAGCCATATGTACCCGTGCATTATGGCACTACTCCCCCTGGATGAGACAGCCCGTATGGTTGTTGCAGATCTTCTTAATAGAGTACTGAGGGATCAAAAAGAGAGGAAAGAGGTCAGTGGGGTAGATGACGCTCCTACGAGCGATATCCACCCCACCTTGCACCTGACTATAATGACGGGTTTGTCCTCCGTGAAGAGGGCAATTTAGCAGGTGATGCTCCTACAAGCGTCACCTACCCCCGATCAGTTGCCACTGAGGCGCTTCAGCAGCGCCTCGGTCTCCGCCGCCCGCGCTTCCGCCTCCAGGCGGTCCTGCTCGGCACGCGCTTCCGCCTCCAGGCGATCCTGCGCCGCCCGCGCTTCCGCAGCCTCGTCCATGTCTCACTCCTTACTAGCAGAGACTCCTCGCTTGTCGGAGGAGTATCCTCGCAGCTCGCTTAAGTGCGCGATCTGAAAGGATACAGCTTCAGCAAACGTGGAAGAAAGAGGCACTGCGCATTTACACCATTTCGTGTTACATTTTCAATCCGTTGTCTCAACAGCATAGGCATCTAAACCAGAGCCTTGTTAGCCCAGGAGCCAGAAGCGAAACAACACGCACTCAGTACACACAAACGACCTGAAATGCGTCTACGGTTCAGCAACATTGCAGAAGTGAACCGGGGACTTGCTTATCATAAGTAACGATAAATTATTGTTAGAAAATTTTCAAGGGAGAAACAGGGAAAAAATAGCTGTTCATAGCTTTAATAACAACAAAATTGACGTTCACATCAGGAAATTCTGTGCGCGGGCAATGTCACTACGAGGGCAATATCAAGGACTCGCGCACGCAAGCCTGCACCCAGGCGAATCCCGACCTGATCTCTTGTAAGTAAATACCAGCCGGAATCATCTCGATGCACAACACCAGGAAGCCAGTACCCCATAATACAGAGTTCCAGGGGCTGCTCTATGCCAACTGGTTTGCCGTTGAGTTCGAGTTCGTCGTGATCCTGATTATAGGCCAGTCTATTCATAGTGATGTCGTAGCATCTTTCTTTGCTATATTTCGGTCTCCACCGAAGTTATTTATACTACGCAGTAATCTTTCAGATAGTTTCAGCCCTATCAACAAATTATGCCTCTACTTACCGCTTTGGATGCTGCGAAAAAGAAGAGAAATAGAGAGAACAATTGTCGGGGGGAAACAGTTACGATGGATGCACAGGCACAATTAGAAATGATTGATATCTGGAGCCAGTGGGATCTCGCCTTTTGCGAACATGATGCCAACGAGCTGCAACATTATTTCATGGCTCATCCTGATACACTGAACACGCTGATGTTGTATATGCTCTCCAGCAGAGGCCAACGGCCAACAAAGAAATGGTTGCGCGGGTGGCAAGAGATAAAACAGACCATACCAGTTCCTCTGTTGCGCCCCCTGCTCATGGGATTGGCAGCGAAAAGAGAATGGTACGTTGGCCCGGCCAGTGAACATGACGCCGGAATACTACTTGCTCAAGAACGCGGAGAACCGGTCAAATCCGGTACCAGCCCTTACCGCAGCACCATCAACGTCTCCGGCTCCTCTGCCTATGACTATAACACCTTCCGAGGCTGGCACAAACACGGCGATATCTGGTACGAACGTTTCCGTGGCAGGAACGCGACACGCACCCGCAAGATAGCTCAGGCCGCTTGCTGGGCGATGGTCGATTTTCCCGATGCACAGGTTCGCGATCTGCTGGTGCAGGTCATGCGTGCCAAACTCCGCAAACCGGCGCTCTGGACGATGGCGCAATGGGGCGACGATAACGCGGTTGCTCGCCTGATCCAGATGACGCGGCTCACTAAACAGCAGAAACTCCACCACGACATTGCAGAGGCGCTCAGGATCATCGCCAATCAGCAAAACATTCCGGTGGAGCAACTGAAGGATCGAGCCATCCTGCACCATGAGTTAAATGCTCAGGGCATACGTACATGGACTGTTGGTGCAGATATCGTCCAGATCTCGATCAGCGCGAGTGGACGGGTACAGCGCAGTATCAAATGTGCAAGTGGAAAATCATATCGCAGTCTGCCCCCGGAGCTACACGTCACCCATGAACCGGCCTGGCAAGTTGCAACTCATGAGGCCAGATCGCTCTCCGTCACGCTCTCAACGCAGAAAAAGCGCCTGGAAATCGCAATGCGCGAACGACGCCGCTGGTCATGGGAGACATGGCAAAGCGCATTCGCACAACATCCAGTCTCCGGTCACATCGCCTGCCGCCTCGTCTGGGCCATCTCTACACCCGAGGGAGCGCATCTCGCCTATGCCATCTACAATAAGCAAGGGAACTGGCAGACAGCCGAGGGAACAGAGGTCCAGGTTACAAACGAGCATTGCCTGCACATCGTCCACCCGGTCGAGATGCAACCAGAGGATCATTCGCGCTGGCAACGCTACATCGTGCAGCACAAGATCGCCCAGCCTTTCAAACAGATGTTCCGCGAAACCTACCTGATTACTCCCGCCGAAGAGGAGACGCGCACCTATAGCAATCGCTTCGCCTCACATATCATTCCTCAAAGCCTGAGCTACACGCTCAATCGCGTGCAGGGCTGGCGCTCATCATATAGAGTTTGCTGGCACGATTTCCCGCAACACCAGATGCGGGCCTACTTCTGGTGTAGATCCGATTATCGCCGCTCACACATCATGACAACTCAGCAAATTGCCTTCTATCCCATCGAGCATAACATGCTCTGGACACGTCCTCGCCTTGACCTGGACCCGACATGCATCCCGCTGCACGATATTCCCCCGCACATCTTTTCGGAGGTTTTGCGCGATATCGATCAATACCTGATCAGTGCCAGCCAGGGAACCGATCAGCACTGGGAAGAAGAGGACCAGCCGCACTACCAGCATCACCCCGAGCAGAACCGACCACCACACCAGCGCGAACAAATGTTGCGCGAACTGATCCCCCTGCTCGACCTGGGCGAGACGATCCAGGTCGCAGGACGCTGTGCCTATATCAGCGGGAGCCGCTGCCTGTATAAAGTTGATCTCGGCAACGGCACCATCTATACCGAACCAGGCGGGCGCTATCTCTGCATCGTGCCTCGCTACAATACGCCAAAGCTTTACCTGCCCTTTGAGGAGAGCGACCCGAAAACCTCCGAAATTCTCAGCAAAATCCTGCTGCTCTCGCACGACGAAACCATTACCGATACCACCATCTTACGCCAGTTGCCAAAAATGTAATCCTCAAAAGATATAAACCATTTGTTCATTTCCATCAAAAGAAAGGACAGAGCGATGCTCACAGTAGAAGTACACACGAAAAATATTGGCTCAATTAAAGCGGAAGGACCAGAGTGCCTCATCCTCAATTTGTTGGAGGAGCGGCTGACCGTTGCGGAACTGATCCAGAGAGCTGTTGAAGAGGGGGTTCGTGAAGAAGCGGTGAAGCGTGCGCAAAAGATGCCAGGCTTACTGGGAATATTCGCGCCAGAAGAGGCAAAGCAGCGCGGATATTTGACCGAAGAAGAGATCGCCACCCAGCAGCAACAAGGCAAGATTCATTCGCCCAATCAGCTTAACAGTTCCTCCACGACAGATGCCAGAGCGCAAGTCAAAAAGGCGCTACGGGCTTTCCAGGTTGGCACGTATATCGTCCTGATCGATAACAAACGCGTCAAAACCCTGGACGAAGAGATCACCTTCTCACTGACCACCAGCGTACAGTTCTTGCGCCTGACCCCGCTGATCGGCGGTTAAGAGCAACTCCAGCTTTTCCAGCGTTGCAGGATTCGCCGTATACGCCAGCAACCCGCGTCAGGATTGGTCGGCACCTGCAACGTCACAAACTCAAACTCCAGATAACGCGGCCAGGAATACTACCACAATCCTCTACTTTCAAACACCATGATACACGATAATATAAGCAAAAAGTACTCCTCTGTAAACCCTGTAAAAAACAGGCGTGTTTTTCGTTAGAAGCAAGAATGCAAGAGCGATGGTACATAAAGGTGACATCATTGATGAATGCACTGTCTTGATATTATTTTTCAAGATGATGAAACCTTTTCACATAGATTACAAATTGAAGAGAATTTTTGTTTATTTACGGATTTCAGGAGGATGGCATCACATGAAAACACTGCGACACTCGGCTCCCTTCGCACTCCTTGCCCTGCTGTCAATTTTGCTGACCGCTTGTGGCGGCATGATGAACCAGGGTACACAAACCGGCACAACCACTCAGACCACGAACAACGGGGCGAATCAGAAGACAAACCAGAATATGGACAACGGGACAACCGCAAACAATGGCAACATGGATAACGGCAATATGCAGGCCATTACGGTGACTCCCGATACAACCGGCAACACCACAGCCTTTATCCGCACCGGCAAGGCCACCATCGATGGCAAGCAGACGAGCGTCCTTTTGACGAGCAAAGGCTTTCCGATCTACTACTACAAACCTGATACCACACTGAAATCCACCTGCACTGGCGATTGTGCCAAAGACTGGCCGCCCGTCCTGGCGGGTCAGGGGATGATGATTTCCAGCTCGGTCATGTTGCCCAAAGAGCTGTCGGTTCACCAGACGACCAACGGCATGCAGCTCTTCTATGATGGCCACGCCCTCTATACCTATGCCTCAGATAAGCAGGCAGGGCAGGCCACAGGTCATGGCGACGACATGGAATGGTTCCTGGCGGATACGATGGTGAACGTGATGGCGACCACCAATAATGGCAATATGAATAATGGCACGACCAACAATGGGAATGCCAACAATGGCAACATGAATAATGGCACAACCAACAATGGGAATGCCAACAACGGCAACATGAACAACGGGAATACCAACAATGGCACAATGAACAATGGGAATATGAATAACGGCGACATGAACAATGGTGGCATGGCACCGGTGATTAGCATTGTTCCGGGTACGATGGGTAACATGAATGCGTTCATCCATGTAGGACTGGCCACCATCAACGGCAACAAAGTTAATGTGCTGATGACGAATAAAAACTTCGCGCTGTACTACTACCGCAGCGACACCATGTTCACATCCACCTGCACCGGCGACTGCGCCAAAGATTGGCCTCCTGTGCTGGCTTCGCAGGGAATGATGACGATCAACAGCTCGACCATGCTGCCGAAGAGGCTCTCGATCCACCAGACCGCCAACGGCATGCAGGTCTTCTATGACGGCCACGCCCTCTACACCTACGCCGCAGACAAAGATGCAGGCAAGGCCACGGGTCGCGGCGAAGATAAACTGTGGTATCTCGTCGGCACGCTGCTCTAACACAACAATAGATGCCCCAAATATCGTAGTTGCGGGGGGGGGTGGGGGGGGGGGGGGCGGCACCACGTGCGGGCCCCCCAGGGCCGCGGGGGGGCGCGCCGGAGGGGGGGGTGGGGTTTTTTTAGTTTTGGTGGGTAGGGGGGTGGAGGGCAACCCAAAGCGACGCGACA
>JAICIM010000079.1 GCA_025928885.1 Ktedonobacteraceae bacterium
GAACCGATACCCTGGCAAAATTGACCGCGCTTGTGAGCGCTGGATCTGCAGATCAGGCCCAACTGGTCGAGCTTCATCGCTGAGCCGCTGTTGACAGAGAAAATAGGACATATGCCCCATCACGTTCAGCATGTCTCTCCTCTATACTGATTGCTGAAGATGACCATATTTGTGCTTCCTCTTGAGAAGAGAGGCAAGCACACAGGTAACTTCTTTTGCATCATTATATTGCACATAGAGGAGTAGCCATGAACACGCGAATATCAGCAAAAACACGCCGCCACATCCAATCCTATTTCCCGCTCATCTTACTATTGCTACCCCTGCTTGCGGCATGCGGCCAATCTTCAACGAGTATCTTTGAGCAATCGCCCGCCTCTTCTGATGGCGAGAGTGCCTATCAATCGCCTGACCCTCAGAACCTTTCCCAACTGCATCCCCTCTGGACCTATACATTCGATCCTGATAGCCCTTACAAGATGGTTATGGCAGACGGCATCACGTATACGGCGGTCTCTGATCATTCTTATGTACTCATCGCTATCAAGGGTGGAAAACAGCTCTGGCGCTATCAAACCCCTGCCGAAAATGATTACATTGCTTCTATGCTGATAGGTATAGGGAATGTATACATCGTAACGAGGAACGCCGACACATCGTCCTCGGATGATACCATTTCTGCATTCAATGCATATACCGGTCGAGAACGTTGGCACTATAACTCGCACGATGATATCAGCCAGCTGATCTATGCTCAGGGATTGCTCTATTTCAGTACTCAGCACGAGGTCTACGCGCTTGATGCACACACCGGAAAGCTGCAATGGAGCTACCAGTTTAGCGATGGGTCCAATTATTCTCCCTTTCACCCCTTTCTGGCAGCAGTTGCCGGAAGCCTCTATATCTCACTGGCAACCAGTCCATATCAGACAGGAACCAACCTGATTGCGCTTGATGGGCGCAAGGGCAAAGTACGATGGCAGCACTCTGAGCAGGGAGACACGGAATCTTCGCTGGTGGTCGAAAACGGGATCATCTATCGACATGTGCATCTCTGGTCTCAAACCTACCAGCTCTCAGCCTTCAATGCGCAAACCGGGCAAACAATGTGGAAGACCAGTGTGAGCGCTTCTTGTATGGACGGAACGGTTGATATGCAGGTTGTGGGCCACCTGCTGTATCTTTGCGAGGTCGGGCAAATCCTGGCATTTGCGCTCAACACAGGCCACATTGTCTGGAATGCAATATTGGAGGGAAGGGTTTCCGTTGGGCCAGTCGTGGGCAATGGCGTTGTCTATGTCGGGACAGAAATGCAGGTAAGAGAGCGGCACTTGTTCTCCCTTTTCCCCTCATTGCAGACAAGAGAATGGCTGTACGCCCTGGATGCTCAATCGGGCAAGATTATACGCACCCTTCAGGACTCTGATTCCTCCTTCAAAACAGAAGCGATGGCGGTGGACAATAATCATCTCTATGTCCTGGGGAGCCGGGGATTTGTCGGATCAGATGAATCGGCACGTGGAAAGCCGCAACTCTACGCGCTGGGAATCTAATCGTTCCTCCTTGACAGGGTGGTAAGTACGGTGGTATCCTTTAAATAGAAATACCACCGTACTTACCACTGTATTTGTAAGAAAAACAACGGATAGAGAAAGGGGTGGTTTGCATGCCATCCAGTAAGGATCGTCAGCGGATCGAGGTTCCGCTTCACTTCTATGAGCAACTGGCGCGGATTGCTGAGACGGAGGATCGCACTATCACCAGCGTACTCAACCAGCTATTGTTTCAAGCACTGAGCAATTATCAACCGACATGGATACCAAGCAAGCACCTCAGCCGCTTCAACGTGCATGCCCAGCATATCCTCTCCCTCGCCCGTGAAGAAGCGCTGGTCCTGCAACACGGCTTTATCGGGACTGAGCATCTATTGCTGGGCTTATTACGCGAACAGGAGGGCCTCGCCGCCCTGGCTCTGGAAAAGCTGGGCGTCGCTCTTGATCCCGTCCGCGCCGCTGTCGAAAAGAGGATTGCGCGTGGTGCCGGATCTGTTCAAGAAGAGATCGACTACGTACCCCGTGTGCGCAAGGTTCTCTCGCTTGCGCTGGACGAGGCAGAGCGGCAGGGTCGCGCCTACGTGCGCACCGAGCATATCCTGCTGGGCATTGTGCGCGATGGTGGCGGCGTCGCTGCTGATATTCTCGATACGTTTGGCGTGCTGGGAAAAGTACGCGCTCAGATTTTCGAGCTACTCGGTTAGCTCTGCCACTACTTTTGCAAGGAGAAAACAGCATGACAGAAACAAGTGATGTCTGGACAGGAAAAGCCAGCAGCTACGATCGTGCGCGTCCAACACCGCCACCAGCCCTGCTCGATCTGCTCACTCAGTTGATTCACACGCCGCAGCCGGCTCTGGTGGTGGACCTGGGCAGCGGGACCGGCCTATCAACCGCGATCTGGGCCGAGCGGGCCGCGCGGGTGATAGGGATCGAACCCAATGCGGATATGCGCCAGGAGGCCGTACGCAAAATCGAGGGCCATCCCTATGCGTCGCATATCGCGTATCAAGAAGGACTGGCTCATCAAACCGGCCTGCCCGATGGATGTGCTGATATCGTTACTGCCGCCCAATCATTCCACTGGATGGAGCCAACGGCAACCCTGGCCGAAGTTGCCCGTATTCTGCGCCCGGGAGGCGTCTTTGCGGCCTATGACTACGATTGGCCGCCAACTATCCATTGGGAGCTTGACCAACTCGTTCAGGAGATAGGTATGCGCCTGGTGGGACTTGTGCGGGAGCGCGGGCAGGCTCACACCCTCAAAATCTGGCCGAAGGATAAGCATCTCGATAACATGCGCGAGAGCACTCATTTCCGCTTCACCCGCGAGGTGTTGTTGCATCATGTCGAACTGGGGGACGCCGCCCGCTTTCTTGAGATGACGCGGAACAACGCCTTCAGCGGTCAGTTTCAGATCACCGACCAGGAGCTTGGTCTGGATCGCCTCCCCAGCGTTGCGGCCCAGGCGCTCGGCTCTGCACCCGTCCCCTGGTATATCAGCTACCGCGTCCGCATCGGGATCAAGTGAGCGCCGGTAGTCAGTCTTTCTTTATAGAGGAAGCACAAGCGGCAAATGAACGGTGAAACAGGTGCCTTGTCCCACCTGGCTGCTTACCTCAATTGAGCCGCCATGCGCACGGACGATCCAATCGACAATCGCGAGTCCCAGCCCGCTGCTGCTGCCTCCAGTTTCTCGGCGCAAAGGGTCGGCACGATAAAAGCGCTCAAAGATATGGGGGAGATGCTCCGGGGCAATGCCGATGCCGGTATCACGAACCGTCAGGCACGCTTCCGCCGCCGTCTGCTCTACGGAGACCTGGACCAGCCCTCCCGGATTCGTGTAGCGGATGGCGTTGTCGAGCAGGTTCATCACGACCTGAATGAGTCGTGCCTCATCGCCCCGCAGCGTCACCTCGTGGGGGATCTGAACCTCAAGCCGAATGTCGCGTTCTGCCGCCAGCTGATCGAGGGTCGCGGCCACCGTTTCCACGAGCTGGTCAAACTGGACCGTTTCTTGCTCAAAGCGTGTCTGTCCCTCATCGCCACGAGCCAGCGTTAACAGGTCGGTCAATAGCAGGGTCAATCGCTCGGTTTCTGCACGAATCTCGCGCAGGGCCGTAACCGTCTCGTCGATCTGCGGCGGGTCCAGCAGGGCCACCCCGGCGGTATTGCGGATCACGGCGACAGGCGTGCGCAGCTCATGAGAGGCATCGGCGACAAAGCGCCGCTGACGAGTGAAAGATTGTTCCAGCGATTCCAGCATCTCATTGAGGGTCAGGGCCAGATACTGCACATCGTCGCGCATCGGTGGCACCGGCACCCGGCTTTTCAGATCTCCGGCCTTGATCTTGCGTGCCGTCTCCGCCAGCCGCTGGATCGGCGCAAACGAATACCCGGCCAGCCAGTAGCTCACCGCAGCACAGCATATAAGCACCAGGAAGCCTACCACGAGCAGAGCCGCCACGAGCTTATGGAGCAAGTCATGCAGGTTTTCTAACGACTCTCCCACCTGAATAATGGCGACCGTCTTTCCCGTAACGCGGAGCGCCCGGCTGTCGATGCGTACCTCCTCATGGTGCGGCGTCTTGATCGTTCCCTGCCAGGGCGTGCCGGTCAATGGTTGTGCGATGCTCTCTGCTGGCACCGACAGCTTCTGGAAGGCGGGCGTCTGCGCTATCAGTTGCCCCCGCGCATCAAGCAGGCGAACCAGTGTGCCAGCATTGACATCGACCGACTGTACAGGGGGAGACGATGGCTGTGTGCCGAAGCCGGGCAGATCGCCGGTCACGTTGTGCAAGCTGACGGCACCATGACTGATCACAGCTCCGGCGGCGATCTGCTGTGCTCGCAGTTGCAGATCAGTATCGACGCTGGCTTCCAGCGAATGCTCAAGATATTGATAGAAGACCGCTCCGGTCAGCACGAGCAGCACGGTAAAGGCCGTGGTATACCAGACAACCATTTGCCAGCGCAGGCTCAGTGGTATCTTGCGGTACAGCGCGACAACAAGCTGCTTCATGGGGCCGACTCCTTCAACTGATATCCCGAACCACGAATAGTCTGGATCACATTGGGTTCGCCAGCGGCACAGAGTTTGTTGCGCAAATAGCGCACATAAACCTCAATGACATTAGAGAATTGCTCCGCATCATAATCCCAGACATGTTCGGCAATCGTGTTTCGGCTCAAGACCTGGCGCGGATTGCGCATGAAAAAATGCAGCAGCGCATATTCCTTGCTGGAGAGAACAATGATCCGTTCTCCACGTTGCACTTCATGGGTGCGCGTATCGAGTGCAATATCGGCAAAGTGCAGCACCGAGGTCTTAGGTGTGCCATCTCGCCGCAGGAGGGCGCGTACCCGTGCCTCCAGCTCTCGAAAGTCAAACGGCTTCGTGAGATAATCGTCCGCCCCCAGGTCGAGGCCCTCGATGCGATCCTCCACGCTTCCCAGCGCCGTGAGAAACAGAATCGGGACGTGCAGGTGCATCTCGCGCAGCTCCCGGCATACCTCGCGCCCGGAAAGCCCTGGCAGCAGGATATCTAAAATGATGAGATCGTAAGGAACGTCTCGCTCGCGTGCCAGCGCTTCCTCGCCACTCCCCACCAGATCGACCAGATAATGGCAGCGTTCGAGACCTTTTTTCAGTTGCGGACCCAGCTTGGGGTGATCTTCTACTACCAGGAGACGCATTCCATCCCCTCCTTTGCTTGAGCCTCTTCATTTAGCGTCGTTTTCATACCTTTTAGTGTACTCCACTAATGATGAGGCACAGATGAGAATCACCCCCTCCCGTTCTCAGCCTCTTCCTATCCGTTCGCTAATAAACATTTCAACGGGCGTCACGGTGATCATCCCCTGTTGGACCATGCTGTCCAGCAGCGGGAGCAGGGCGTCAACGCGTTCATCGCTATCGATGATGTCGATGATAATGGGCAGGTTTTCCGAAACATCAAGCAACCGCTCAGTTGATAGATGATGCTCCGGTCCAAACCCTTCGATCCCCCGGAGTACTGTGGCTCCAGCTGCCCCCTGCTGTTGCACAGCCTCTACAATGGCTTGATATAAGGGCCTGCCGCGCCACTCTTGCGCCTCACCAATAAAAATCCGTAGCCGTTTGCCGCGTCGCGCTCCGAAATGGGAGTTCATCATGCCGTTGCTTATCCTTCTTCTTCTATAAGGAGTTGGAGCAGGTCGGAGCGTCCAACGATCCCTCGCATTTGCCCCTGGGCATCCACGATCGGCAGCACTGTGCGCCCGGTGCTCATCATCCGTTCAATCGTTTCCTGCACCGAGGCCGTCTCTAACGCTGTGACCAGATCGCGATTCATGACATCGGTTGCCACGCGTGCGTTTCCGCTGCTGGTACGTAATGCCCCGGTTGGCACTCGCCCCGGTTTCCCCCGCGTCCAGTTCATCAACAGCCGTAACACTCCTGGCCGCGCCTCTGCTTGCAGCCGGGTGAGGACATCAATATCGCTGATTACCCCTTGAACCCGCTGCTGAGCGTCCACCACAAATACTCGTTTCTGTGGCGAGAGAATAAGGGCATCAATAACATCGGCGAGCGGGGTCTGTTCTTCTACCGTCGCCACCTCGCTCCGCATATAGGTAACGACCGGCTGTTGTGGCACTGGTAGCTCGGCGAGTGGCCGGCTGCGACTCAACGGTTGGGTCGCTGAACTGGCCTCCTGGCCCATAAGCGGACTGGTAACAATCACTTGCAGCAGATCCGTGCGCGAGAGCATCCCCCGTAGCTTTTGCTCAGCATCGACAACCGGCAACCGTTTTAACCCCGTCTCCAGCATAATCTGTGCCGCCTCTCCCAGCGTTGTCTCGGTGGAGATGCTGCGCACCTGACGATTCATGACATCTTGTGCGCACGATGTACCCTGCCCCGGTTGGGTCAACGGTGCGACCAGCGTTTGCGCCGTCTGGCTATCGAGTTCGAGGGCCGTGCGCATCACGCCTCGTCGCACCGGCAAGAGACCAGCCTCGATCAAATCGCCCGTACTGATGATTCCTTGTAAGTGGTTCTGTTCATCCACCACCGGTAGCGCTCGAAATGGTGCATGTATCAGCAGGTGCAGCACCTCCGCTACCGGAGTCGTGAGCTGAACCGTTGTGATGGCTGTCTCCATGACCTGCGCCACAGGGAGCTTTGTCGGCAAGCCGCGCCTGCGTGCATGCGTATACTTGAGTACCTCGACCTCATGCAGCGTGAGCAATCCCCCATTGAGCATCGCCTGCACACGAGGCAGAACGCGGCGTATGCGTTCGGGTTGGTCGATCACTTGCAGCACAATGGGTACATCAGAGGACCAGTGAAGCGCCTGCTGTGTGTGAAGACGTGATCCCGCCCCATAGCCCGCAATGGCCCGCGAGGCGGTCGCGCCCGCACATAGCTCTTCTCGTAATAGCTGTACAATGGCGACATACAGGGGCTTTCCCTGCCATTGATCCGACTCGCCCATATACATCGTCAGCACCAATGCTTTTCCCTGGCGAAGCAAGCTCATAGGCTGTTCCCTTCTTTCTCTCATCCTGGAATGCGGTGCTATCTCGATTAATTATATGATCAGCAAAGGAACTCACGCAGGCCAACACAATAAGTTCATTGCCACGAACCAGGCTCAGAACAAACAAGGATATGAGCCGCGCCAGCTGCTAGGACAAAGCGAGACGAGATGGTGGAACCACTTGAGGAGCGTAACGCTTTATCTCGTCATACAAATCGCCCTCTGCCCAGGTTTTGCCAAACATGCCAACAGGGATAAACCAGGGATTGATGCCTTGATAGGCACTCGGTATACGAACCGTGTCCCTCCCCGAGAAAATCGTGAGCACGCTGAAGATGATTGCCAGCCACCTGAGTATGGGAATCACCTGTTCAGTTGTGGTGAGCGCGGGAGTTTTGGTCAGAACCGCCGTGTGTGTTGCGATTCCCTGTTCCAGCGAGAGGTTTTCTTCCGCTTTCCGCTCCAGACGCAGAACATCAACCGAAAATGCTCCCATTCTCTCTTGCTCCACCTTCGCAATATTGTTCCAGGGGCTATAGAGGCAGCTGCCAGAACGATAGATGAAGATGCCCTGCGCATTCAAGACCAGCTTTGTGCCAATCGTGGTCAGGTTTGCCAGCAGGCCCAGCACGAGACAGATCAGGCTGATACCGATCATCGCCTGATACAAAAAGGCGACCGACTGCGACTTTGATGTAGAGCTGGCAAGCGTAACAAACACTAAGATCCAGAGAAAAGCGATTAGCTGCATCTTCAAAAGAAGATGGGAGGCAAGATTCAGGCCATCGCGACGCCCTGCTCCATCAATTGTTGCAGCTTTTCCCTGGTTCCCGTTCCGGGGACCGGTGTATAGATCATCAATTTCCAGTCTGGCCGCGCTGGTGCCTGTAAGGTAGTGTGCTCGAACATCATGCTTCCCATTACGGGATGCGTTAAACCTTTCAGTGCATCGATTTTGCCGCCCACATCATGGCGAGGCCACCATGCGCGGAACTCAGGACTGATGCGCTGCAAATCTGTTACCAGCTCTTTGAACCATGCTTCATCTGTGCAATGCGCTGTATCAGCACGAAATTCCGCGAGTACTCTTTGTGCAATCTCTTCCCACGGAGGGCTGTACAGATGGCGGATCTGTGGACTCGCAAACATACGCCAGACCGCATTTTTCTCATGTGGAGGGGGGGACGGGATGAGCAAGAGAATATGCTCTGCGGCTGTGTTCCAGGCGAGATAATCCCAGCGATGACCAATGATGTAGGCTGGAAGAGGATTGAGCGCTTCAAGCACACAGCGTAGCGTCGGGCTGACCTCTTCATCAGCCGGATGCGACTCGATAGAGAGGGGCTGATCGGCGAGCAAGAAGAGATGGCGTCGTTCTTCGGGCGTGAGCTGTAACCCATCGGCAATACTCTCAAGCACCTCGCCTGAAGGACGAATATCGCGCCCTTGCTCCAACTGGGTATACCAGGAAATACCTACATTCGCCAGTTGCGCCACCTCTTCACGCCTCAATCCCGGTGTGCGCCGCCTCCCAGCATTGATCAATCCGACCTGCTCGGGCGAGAGGCGCATTCGCCGTGTGCGTAGAAAATCTGCAAGATCCTGCCGACGCCGTTCGTCGTTCATCGCGTCCTCTTTGCTCCTTTTCCTGACACTCTCACTCATATGATAGAGAGACTCTGGTTAGACTATAGCCTGTATGGCATACTCCTCAGTGTATCACATTCCGTGATGACAATTTTTACTGAAAGAAAGATGAGCTATATAATGGTATCGCATTCAGCAAAGGGATATAGTCAACTACCGGCCACAGCTGCCGGAACATTTACGCTCGCCGAGGATCTGACCGTCACGCGCATGGGGTATGGCGCGATGCAACTGGCTGGCCCGGGCGTCTTTGGCCCTCCCGCCGATCGTGCTGAAGCTATTGCAGTCCTGCGTGAGGCGGTGGCGCTGGGGATCACCCATATCGATACCTCTGACTTCTACGGCCCCTATGTGACCAACGAAATCATTAAAGAGGCTCTGCACCCCTATCCTGATGGCCTGCACATCGTCACCAAAGTTGGAGCTTTGCGCGACGCTGAGGGGAACTGGGTGGTGCCATCGATCGCCCCCGAACAACTGCGCCAGGCCATCTACGACAACCTGCAACACCTCGGATTGGAGGCGCTCGATGTTGTCAACCTGCGCGTCGGCGGCTTGCACGGTCCCGTGCCTGGCTCGATCGCCGAACCGTTCACGGTGCTTGCACAACTCCAACAGGAAGGGCTGATCAAGCATCTCGGGGTGAGTACTGTGAATGCCGAGCAGATCGCCGAGGTACAGGCCATTGCGCCGATTGTCTGCGTGCAGAACTCCTATAACCTCGCCAATCGCCAGGATGACGAGTTGATCGATTCGCTCGCGGAACAGGGTATAGCCTATGTGCCTTACTTCCCGCTCGGCGGCTTCTCCCCTCTGCAGTCCAACGAACTGCAAACAGTTGCCAATCGCCTGGGAACCAGCCCGATGACCGTCGCTCTGGCATGGCTGCTCCAGCGCTCACCCAACATCCTGCTGATCCCCGGCACCTCATCGGTCGCGCATCTGCGTACCAATGTCGCCGCCGCCTCGCTGACCCTCTCCGAGGAAGATCTGGCCGAACTGAACAGCATCGCATCGTAAAGTGTTTCGTAATGGGGCAACGAACTTCTAAATGCATTAGAAGCATCCATCGTACTGTCACCAATTCCCATGCTTGAGCGTGTAGTCCATAGATGCCCACAAGGGTATGGTTGGGAATGGGTGGCAGTACGATGGATGCATTTCCTGAACGAACAACACATGTTGATACGTCTGGACGTTTTATAGCAGGAGGAACAGCGATGACAACTAAAGAGGTGAACAGAACTAAAGAGGCAAGCAAAACAGCGCAAGTGAAGACGTTCCCGGCTCCACCACAGCTTGCAACCGTGACAGATCTGAAACCAGAGGAGGTCCAGGCCGTGACCTCAGCCGTCAATCCCCTGGTTGCGGATGCGTTCGCGATGTATGCCAAGAGTAAAAATTACCACTGGCACCTCTCCGGTTCCCATTTTCGGGACTACCATAAGCTGCTTGATCAGCATGCCACCGTGTTTTTAGAGTCTATCGACATTATGGCCGAGCGTATACGCCGCATCGGTGGCACCACCATTCGCAGCGTCAGCCATGTCAGCCAGTTGCAAACCGTTAGTGATGATAACAGCGAATTTGTGCCACCCGCTGATATGGTGCGCAACTTGATTGCTGACGATAACCATATTGTACAAAGTATCCGCAAGGCCATTGAGGTCTGCGAGAACAATCATGATGATGCCACCGCCAATCGGCTGGAGGAGATCATCGACAGCGTTGAACGCTATAAATGGTTCCTGTTCGAGGTTTCGCAGGGGGCAGACAACACCCAGTAGAGACACGATAACACAGGCTAGCTAGAAGGAGCCGCGAACAGGCTATCCTTCAGGCTGGTTTTCCCTCCCAGACCTGGAGAAGAGAACTGAATGCTGCTGCATTCGGTTCTCTTTTTTTACTGGTCGCTTGACTTCACAAGCATCGCCTTCCATACTAAGAAGAGGAGTACCTCATGAATAGTAGAGAGGAGCAACTACATGGTCGGATTGAAACAATCGTTTTGCTGGTGGAGCTTTGCCCGGGGACAATATACCCCTGAGCAACTTTTGCGGGCCGCCGCCGATATCGGTTATCAAGGCGTGGAGCTGATCGAACTGGAGTTGTGGCCGCTGGCAAAGGATCACGGTCTGACTATTGCCTCAATCAATGGCGGCCTCTCCATAGAGCGTGGCCTCAACAGGGGTGAGCATCATGACCAGATTGAGGCGCAGATTCGGGCCACAATTGCTGAGGCGGAGCTATGGCACATCCCCAACGTGATCGTGTTTAGCGGCAATCGCGAGGGACTCGACGATCGCGCCGGGGCCGCAATCACGGCGGAGGGGTTGCGCCGGGTTGCGCGAATAGCTGAGGATGCCGGGGTCACGCTGGTGCTGGAGCTACTCAATAGCAAAGTGGATCACCCCGATTATCAGTGCGATCAGACCGCCTGGGGAGTCGAGGTCTGCCGCATGGTCAACTCGCCGCGCGTCAAGCTGCTTTACGATATTTACCACATGCAGATCATGGAAGGCGATATCATACGTACGATTCAGACGCACCATCCCTATTTCGCCCATTATCACACGGCTGGTAATCCTGGCCGCCACGAACTCGACGCGCTGCAAGAACTGAACTATCTTCCCATCGTGCGTACGATTCTCGCCACAGGTTATGATGGCTATCTCGGTCAGGAGTTTGTGCCGTTGGGCGATCCAATCGCGGGCCTCAAGCACGCTTTTGACCTCTGCAACGTCCAATGAGCAGAGAACGCTGCTCTTTTGCGCTTCCAGGTGGCAATGCCGCCTGGAAGCACTCCCGGGTTTTGCAGGAGCAGCAGATGGTGCCAGATCAAGATCGTTTCAAGCCGATTGCCGTTCATTGCTCTGCTTGAGCGGTTTGATGACTTCCTGTTTTAGTGCGGACAAGCTCCGAATTGATCAGAAAGCGCACCTCTGAGGGCTTTACTGCGATTCAATGCGGCCTTGTGGATGGGAACTCTCCGTCAAAGCTTTGCACGCAGCGGCCCAGGTAGGATCTTCGGGATAGAGCGCGGTGCGCAGGTAGGCCCAGGTAAGCTGCTGGACCGCCGCCAGTCGCTCGGGGTCCTCGTCGTCTGTCTCTGCCCCATCGTACCCGGCGATCCCGCCAAGTCCGTGTTTTGCCTCATATACAGTAAACAAGCTCTTGGGGGCTGGACTCAGGAAGTATGCATCCGCACGCCATCCGTCACGATCGGCAAACAGCGGATTCCTGTCTTTGTCGCCTGCGACCACGAGGGCTTGCGTTTTCATCTCGGCGAAATTATTGTTCCCCAGGACTGGATAGTGCTCGGATGCGAACGCCGCCAGATCAGAACCTTTGCCAGGAGCGGCTAACAATACAGCAGCCTTGATTCGTGGGTCGGACAGATCCCATTCTTTCCCATCTTCGGGATCGGTGACGCGCATACCGGCTAGCATGGCGACTGTATGCCCACCCATAGAATGTCCAGCTGCCGCGATTCGGCTGCGATCCAGACGCCCGCTAAGTTGCGGAACGGAAGCCTCGATGAGGTCAAGCTGGTCGAGAATGTACCTCATGTCCTCAACACGGGACCGCCAGAACAGAGGTCCTCCAGCAGTATCTCTGAGGCCCAGCGCTCTTGAGTCGAGATGGGTGGGTTGGATGACGACGAAACCACGAGCAGCCCAGAAATTGGCGAGTGGGCCGTAGCCGTTCATCGAGGAAAGATACCACGAGTTTCCGTGACCGTGCGACAGGAGGATAATGGGTAGCTCTCGTCCAGTGGCGGGTGCGGAAACGCGTATCTGCAAATCCACGGCCCGCCCCGGAGTTGGCAGCACCACCGGACTGACAGAGACGACAGGTGTAGGAGCGTTAAGTGTTCCAGCCGTAATCGCTATGTTTGTTTCGTTCATAACAAGCTCTTCCTTTCAGCTATTGCGCATATGCTATAATAATCAAGTGGATCACTGTTCCGATAAATATATTATACGGAACATTGTTCCGTATGTCAAGCCATTATTTTGAGGGAGGAAATGCAGTGATGACCACTATCAATGAGGGAGAGGGGCAACCAGCACGGCAGAAGCGGGCCGATGCGCAGCGCAACGAGGAGGCATTGCTGGCCGCCGCCGCCGCCGTGTTCGTCAAGTCTGGCGTTGAGGCGCCAGTGCGTGATATTGCGGCTGCGGCTGGCGTCGGGATAGGGACGATTTACCGCCACTTCCCAACCCGGGCGGATCTCGTTGTTGCCGTCTACCGCCATCAGGTTGAGGCGTGCGCCGAGGCGGGTCCGGTCCTGCTGGCGAATAGTGCCTCGCCGCACGACGCACTCAGTAAGTGGATCAACCTCTTCGTTGATTTCCTGGTCACGAAGCATGGACTCGCCGCTGTCCTGCAACCCGACAGCGCTGGCTTCAACGCGCTGCATACCTACTTCCTCAACCGTCTCAGGCCCATTTGCGCTCAGTTGCTCACCGCCGCTGCTCAGGCCGGGGAGATCAGCGCCGACATTGATGCCTACGAACTGCTGCGTGCTATCGGCAACCTCTGCGTTGGTGCCGACAAAGATCCGCACTACAATGCCCGCCGCATGGTCGGGTTGCTTATCGCGGGACTCCTCAAATCGCGACCGGCAAGTGAGAGGGAGCCAGATGCGTGAATGCTGATAACTTTTGCAAGGAAGCTTTCATTATTACAACGGTTTTTGCATATCACCGAACGTATTACGCCTGTTCTTTCCAGGGGCCGACCCCATAGACGCGTTCGACGGCAATATGGGTAATGTATCCTTGCGGGGCGTTGTCGGGAATAAATTTGGTTCCTGGCCCGATGTAGATCTGAGCCAGCTGGTTCACTAACTGTGGTCCTCCACCTTCGGTAACTCTGGCACGTCCCTCGATTACCAGATAATTATCGAGTCCCCCAGTTTTCCCGCCTGTCACAACGGAAAGCGCCACCCGTGCATCCTGCTGAATATTTTGCAGCTTTTTGTGCAGATGGGTATGACCGCAGACAATCTCATCGCCATCCAGGCCAATCCAGACGACGGAGACCTGTGGGCTGCCATCCTGGTTTAGCGTCACCATATGAGCTAGATGCCCAGCAGACAACGCCTGTCGTACTGCTTCATTGAAGACCATATCAATCGCATCCTTTCTTGAGAAACTGATGATCTTAGTATAGAACAGTAGCATCAATAGGACAAGTATGCACATTTTTGTGGTATAGTATCAAAAAAGGTACTGAAAGGGAAGAGACTCTATGGGAAATGAAGCCTACCAGTATGGTTGTCCGGTTGAGGCGACGCTTGATGTTATTGGTGGAAAATGGAAGGGAACCATACTCTATAAACTATTGGAGCGGCCCAGGCGCTTCAGCGAACTCAAGCGTCAGCTGCCGACCATTACACAGAGGATGCTTACGCTGCAACTGCGGGAGCTAGAAGCGGATGGCATCGTGCATCGTGAGATCTACCAGCAGATCCCGCCAAAGGTCGAATATTCTCTGACAACCTTTGGCCGGACGCTGGAGCCGATCCTGATCGCGATGCGTATGTGGGGTGCTCAGTATACCAACCAGGTCATAGAAAGAAAGTCGGCCAGAACGGTTGAGGCGGCCTTATCTGCGCAATCATAGCTGGATGGCGACCGAAGTGTTGCAACTGTTTTCACACGCCGCTGTCACAGGTAGAAGCATGTCCCCACGCTGCTCTGGATGAAGGCGTTGGGAAGCAGGCTTGCTAAGCGATGAATGGCCCGGTAGCCGGTGCAGTGTGTCGGCACAAGCACTTCAGGTCCGAATGCCGCCAGCGCATCGCACGTTTGCTGGATAATTGGTTCGGGAGTCATGCCGCCAAGATGGAAACCGCCAAGAATCGCATAGATGCGCTCTATTCCTGTCACCTTCTGCGCATAACGCACGATATTGATAATGCCTGAATGGCCGCACCCGGTCAGAATAACAAGCCCTTTTCCCTGGACGTTTAGCAGAATGGCCTGATCGTCGAGGATCAGCGGGTCCCACTCCCATGTGTCGCCGCGCAAGGCTTGCTGACCCGGCATACCCTTTTCAAAGGCGGTCGTGCGATCCACCTCGCCTGTCACCAGCAGGCTGCCATCAAGCAAGAAAGAGGGTTGCCGCTCCTCAATGATCTCAAATCCCACTCCAGCGAGGGCGGATTTGCTCGTTGTCGGAATCTCGAACGGATCGGTGTCTGGAATGACGAGGCGACGACGGTTCCAAAACTCAGGATGAATGAGGAGCGGCAGATTCGTACGCCCGAGCGTACGGACCAGCCCGTTGAGGCCAGCTGTATGATCAAAATGCCCATGACTGAGAACAACAGTTTCGATATCTTTGGGCGCAAGATCAAGTATACGCATGCTCTCAACTAATCCGTCCGGGGTCGCGCCTGTATCGAACAGGATATGATGTTCGCGTCCATTCTGGGTGAGCGAGACCAGGGCTGAGAATCCGTGTTGTGCGAGCATTCCCTCGATGGTGTCTCCACCTTCCATGAGCGGGGCCGCAACACGCCGCGATGCGCCAATCTTCGGTCGCTTCGCTGGCCCCTGGTCGGGCAGCAGTGCATCGAACTGATTATCGGCAAGGATCAAAATCTTTACCGCGTCTATCGTTTGAAGCTGAATCGGGTGCATGATTATTGCTTTCTATAAGCTGTTTTGAAAGATGGACAGCAAATCTGTTGACAGGTTTTTGCCTTCCTCTGCATATCCTGGTATAGCCTTGTTGGATAATCCCGTAGGCCAGTATTGCAGGCGTTATGACGAATGTCTTGTAGAATCTTGCTCTTTTCTGAAAATTCTGACCCTATTTCCCCCCAATTTTGGGGGGATCGCCATCCATACTCTGAGAAGAA
>JAICIM010000060.1 GCA_025928885.1 Ktedonobacteraceae bacterium
CAATGGCGTGAGGCCGAACGGCTCGTACCAGGGCGTGGTGACTGCGACGTTGCCCGCGCTATAGTAGTAGCGCAGGGTATCCTGTGAGCGTTTGCCAACAAACTGAACCTGATCCAGCACGCCCAGTTCGCGGGCCAGATTGGCCAGTTCGCCTATTTCTGGCGTGGCCTGTGGGTTCGGCTCAACGGTTTCGCCGCCGACGATCAACAGGCGAATCTTGCGCGTACAGCCGACCGATTTGGACCAACTCTGAAGCCGGGCAATAGCTCGCACAATGTTGCGCGGATCTTTGCGCGGGATGACGCGCCCCACGTACATGATGACAAACTCGTCCTGTGGCAGACCGATGCGGCGGCGTGCCTCTTCGCGGGTAACGGGGCGGAAAACCCGCGTATTGACCGCTGAGGGGATGGTAATGACCCGTTTAGGATCGGCCCCATAATCATCGACCAGTTCGTGATATTCGCCCGGACACTGCGCAATCAGCCGGTCCACCGTACGAATGACCTCCGTTTCCACCTGAATGCGGTCATCCGGGCTGGTATCGACCTCCTGCTGATATTTCTTTTTGGTCTTGCCCATCGCGTGAAAAATCTGGACGGATGGGAGATACAGGCGCTGACCCAATTCAGCGACAACCCAGCCAGACATCCAGAAATTGCCGTGAAGCAGGTTGTAGCGAAGATCTTCACGGAGCATGAAACGGAGAAAGGCGTCGCGAAACTCTGGCATATACGGCCATAGTTCATCTTTTAAGAGCGGTTGCGCCGGTCCTGCCGCTAGATGAACGATGCGCACGCCGTGCGCCCGTTTGATGATCTCTGGCGCGGTTGGATTGTCGCGGCGGGTAAAGACATCGACCGCGTAGCCGCGCCGCGCCAGATTGCGACTTACCTCGTCAACATAGACGTTCTGCCCCCCTGCATCCACTCCACCCAGCAGCGCGGCGGGGCTGGCATGCTCGCTGAAAAATGCTATCCGTACAGGTCTATCCATGAAGTGTATCCTCTCCTGCTATGCTGCATCTCATGTGGGCGTGGCCTCTTCAAGAGATTGTCTTGTCTCAAAGCACGCGTGCAAATGCCGCGTTCCAATCGTGAATAAAGCGTTGCAGCCCGAAGCGCTCTTGCGCAACCTTCCTGGCGTGCGCTCCCAGTTGTTTCGCCTCTATTGGATCTGCCAGCAGGCGGCGCATATACTCCACCAGTTCATCTATGTTGCAGGATAGATAGCCGCTCTTGCCATGCTCGATGACCGTTGGTAGTTCGGTGGTTGCCAGTGCGATGATTGGCATGCCAATGGTCATAGCTTCGATGACGCCTAGAGGCAGACTGGTATAGCGAATGGGATTAAAGAAGAAACGATACTCGGCAACCCGTTTGTGCAGATGGCGGTAGGGAATATCGCCAAGTCCGCCCAGCGCTTCGGTCTCCATGCCGGCACAATCCAGCGGAATCTGCTCACGTACCTGCTGGAAGATATCCAGCCCGACGATACGTGGTCTCTTTTGCATCCCGTTGATCACCGTAATGCCGCGCTCAAGCCGTCCCTGATAGGTGGCCGTTGGATCAATTGCCACGCTATGCTCGATCACGACCGTTGGCGTGCGGTTGTTGTCCCACATCAACTGGTTGAACTGTGTGACATGGACCAGCAGCACATTCGGATCGTCGATGAGATGTTTGGTGTCGGTGGGGTGCGGCTTCGGTGTGTTATGTTCCAGGTAGATCTTCGGGAGCCGCTGCTGCTCAGGACTCAGGATCTCGTACTGGTCTTCCAGATAGTTTTGCGGCGTCTGAAAGATCACCAGATCGAGGTCGAGATTGCGCACCTCTTCCGCCGGCACCTCGCGCACATAGTCGGGCAGATCAAAGGTTGGTCCGCGCCCGCTGTAGCCGACCGAGCGATCAGGCTTGACCGGGAGATACCAGTCGTGATCGAGCCGCGCAAGCGTATTGAGATAACTTCCATGTATATGCCAGATGAGAATTTTCAGTCGTTTCATAGCGATTCTCCAGCACGCGCTACAGGTTTGCCTGATCTGCGCCGTGTTTCCGCTATCTCACGAAGCGGCTGCTTTGCCAGATAGTTCGCGGCACTATCGATGACGCGCTCGGGATTGAGCCAGCGCAGGCAGCGATGATCGATGGGACATTCCCAGAAACTACACGGGCTGCACGAGACCGGTTGCCGCACGGCATGTCGCGTTACGCTCAAAGGCTTCCAGCGCTCATATTCGGCAGGCCCGAAGATGGTGACGCCGGGACAATGGACGGCATCAGCGATATGGGCCGGGCCGGTATCGTTGCTGATAAAGAGGTCCAGCTTGCTGATGACGGCGGCCAGCCCACCCAGTGAGGTCTGCCCGGCGAGATTCATCGCAGGAGTGTGCATATGCTGGATAACCTCTTCTACGGTCATCTCTTCTCCAGGACCACCAGTAAGTATGATCTGAGCATCAAAGTGTTGAGCCAGCATATCGGCGACGGTGGCGAAGTACTCGACGGGCCAGCGTCGCGCGGGTGGACGTGCGCCCGGATGCAGCCCGATCCAGGGACGACTCGCCTTTGGCAGCCTGCGTAAAAGTGTGGCGGCTTCCGCATAATCTTGCTCAAACAGTGGAAACTCTAAGCTTGTTTGCGATATGTTTGCCCCGAGCAGCTCCACCAAATCAAGATTGCGCACAATTTCTGGCTGGTGATGCGGATACGGTCTGCTCAATGCCAATCCTTCAGGTGGTTCGCCCTCGTAATAGCCAACGTTCAAAGGGGCATGTAGCTCAAGCACAAAAGGATTGCTGGTCTTGCCGCTGCCGTGCATCTGGATGGCGAGATCGTAGCCATAGGCTCGCAGCTCCTCTAGAAAGTGCTGGCTCCGTTCTGGCTCAAAATCCACCTCGCCAATGCCTGGATAGCCTGCAAACTCGACGAAACGATCGAGATACTGAGCATAACGCTGGACAAACGAGGCCGCCCAGGGTAGGCCGATCAATGTTATTTCGGCGTGTGGGAAGCGCTGACGAAGTGCGCGAAAGGCCGGAACCGCTGTGAGCAGGTCGCCAAGCTGAAGTGCGCGAAAGATGGCGATTCGGCGTGGTGTCATTGCATGCCTGCTCATGACAGCGCCTCCTCAGATGCCAGCAGCATGATTGGCTCAGCTCTTTCTTGAGGAGCTAGTGCTTCGTTGCGTTGATCTGTCTCTTGCAGCAGTTCGGTCGCCGCCTGGACGACCATCTCAGGCGAAACCATGCGCAGACATTCATGCTGGTAGGGGCAGACGCGGCTATAACAGATGCGGCAGGCAACATCGTGATAGAGCACGCGACTGGGAACCCGCCACGGCCCCCACTGTTCGGGTGGATTGGTCAGCGCGAAGAGCGCCACCACCGGGGTTTTAACCGCCGCTGAAATGTGCATCGGTCCTGTGTTGTTGGTAATGGTGAGGTCGGCTATCTCCAGCAGGGCGCATAGTTCGGGGAAGGGCAGCGTGCCAGCCAGCGCCACCGTAGAGGCGCGATGTTCGGGCCGCACATGCAGCAGTATCCGATCAACCAGTTCGCGCTCATGCTCAGCCCCAGTCACGGCGATAAAGGCTCCGAGCCGTTCGGCTAGTAGACCGATGACCTGCGCGTACATCTCCCAGGGATAGGTGCGTGCGGGCATGCTACAGCCGGGATGGACGACGATCAGCGGTGAGTGTGCAGCCAGATCAGGGGCGGCAAGCAAGTTCATCACGTTCTCGCGTGCTGCGGACGACGTTTTGAGCACAAACTCTCCCTCTGCTGGCGGAATGCCGAGAGCGCCAACCAGATCAAGGCCACGCTCAACCTCGTGCATCATACGCTTAGGGTGCTTGTGGCGCGTGGTGAGCAGGGAGCCGGGGCCATCGATGGAGGCGGCGGCACGCAGCGGAATCCCTGCCAGATAGCAGAGATAGGCAGCTGGCAGCGCACTTTGATGGAAAGAGCCAAAGATGATGGCCGCATCGAAGTGCCGCTCTTTGAGTAGCGCGATCATCTGCTGTTCGCGCTGGCTATCCTGTGGGAGCTTGTGCCAGGGGTCCATCCAGGGAGCTTGATAAACGATGACATCAGCGATATCGGGATCGAGCAGGCCGATCTGCGCACCAACCGGGCTGGCAAGCAACGCTAATGACGCCTCTGGCAAGGCGGTTTTGATGGCGTGAAATGCGGGCGTCATCAAAAGCACATCTCCCAGATTGTCCAGTCGGATGAGCAAGATGCGGCGTGCCGAGCGCCACTGTTCGTCTATCATCGTTTCCCCCCTGTAGAGTGTGCTGATTCCTGAGCGGAGAGCGCCGCAATGCGATCGATCACGCTGCTGGTGCTGATGCTGCCAGCCAGCGGCAGAATTACGATCCGTCCCCCCACTTCACGCAATGCCTCCGCTTCTGGCAAGGCTTCATAGGTATAATCTCCGCCTTTGACGTGAATATCGGGCCGCAAGAGGCGAATCAACTGCGTTGGCGTCTCTTCGTCAAAGAGCACGACATGATCGACCATATCCAGTGCCGCCACCAGCGCCAGGCGGTCGCGTTCGCTGTTGATTGGTCGCCCCTTGCCTTTGAGTCGGCGAGTGCTGGCATCGCTGTTGATGCCAACAACCAGTACGTCGCCAAGCGCCCGAGCCTGTTGTAAAAATTGCATATGGCCTGCATGTAAAATGTCGAATACGCCATTGGTAAAGACAATCTTACGCCCGGCCCTCTTTTGCGTTTCCAGCAGAGCAGCCAGACGAGCGAGCGAATCCTGTTCGCTCTCCCTGCTTGCAGAGTGCCGTGCATATTCTCTCAGGCTGACCCGTTGCAACAATTCCTGGTGTTGCACCACAGCCGTCCAGCGCTTTGTCACTGCGATACTGGCCGCGTCTATGGCGATCTGTGCCGCCTCTTCTGCGCTGCCACCAGCCGCCAGAGCCAGAGCCATTGCCGAGGCAAACGAATCGCCGGCCCCGACATCGTTGGCATGATCCACTGGATGCGCTGGGATATGCAGCGCCTCGCCGCGACGATTGAGCAGAAAAACGCCGCGCTCGGCCAGCGTAATTGCTACTTGCTCGGTTGCCAGTTGCATCAGCAGTTGTTGTGCCACGACGCGTACCTGCTCAAGATCGACAGGTGTGTCGAGAGAGGACGCGCTGCGATTACCTCCAGTATGAACACGCTTTTGGGATGAGGTAAAGTAACATGCCTCCTGATAGTTTGGCGTGACGATGGTTGCTGGCAACGTCTTGAAACGGTGCAGCGCTTTGGAATCGATCAGCACCACTTTGGGTTGGGCTGCGTGCAACGCCTGGAGGCGCTCGATCAGTTGTTCTGAGACAACGCCGTAGCAATAATCGGAGATGAGCACGAGATCGCAGCGCGGGTAGATCTCCTCTAAGCGGGCCAGCAATTGTTGTTGGGCAGAGGGCGCGTTAGTGACATCTTGCATCTCTCCCTCATCGAAGCGCACCATATATTGTCCGTTCGCCAGGATGCGCAATTTGTGATGCGTCGGGGTTGAGGAATCTTCCACCAGCCAGGCATCGCTCACTTCACGCTCACGCAGTGCCTCACGCAACAGTGAACCGGCGATATCGCGCCCTACGATGCTTAAAAACATCACCTCGGCATCGAGGGCGGCGAGATTGGCGGCGGTATTGGCGGCACCTCCGGGGATGCGATATTCCGCCGTTTTGCGCACGACCGGCACCGGTCCCTCGCTACAGAGGCGCGTGGCGTCCCCTTCGAGATAGGTGTCGAGCATTGCTTCGCCGATAACCAGCACCCGCAACTGGCGAAAATGTTGTACCAGATCGAGCAGCGAGTGGGACGACTGTTCCCCCGTTATCGCGTGCATGCGCCCTCCTCTGGCTTGCTGGTTGCTTCCTGTTTGCTGTCGCTTCCTGCGGGTAGCCAGCCTGGCGGACGATACAGCAGATCCTGCTCTGGTTGCAGTTCTTCAACCGTTCTGATGGTGCGCAGGGCGTGGCAGGTATCGCGTCCCACAAACGTCGGGCAGCGCAAGAAGTGGGTGGGAGCCTGTTCTGTCCCCAGGTCCACCAGCACGGTGCGGCATCCGGCGCGATTTCCAGCCTCCACGTCGTCCAGAATATCGCCAACAAACCAGGAGCGATGGAGATCGATGTTGTGTTCAGCGGCGGCACGTAATAACATGCCCGGCTGCGGCTTGCGACAGTCGCAACGGAATGCCAGATCGGAGATGATGCCATCGGGATGATGCGGGCAGTGATAAATGGCGTCGAGAAAGACGCCCTGAGCCGCGAATTGTGCCTTCAGATACTCATGCATGCGTTGGAGATCGGCCTCAGTAAAGTAGCCGCGTGCAATCCCGGATTGGTTGGTAATCACGATCAAGAGCAGGCCCATGCGTTGCAGCGCCTGTAACTCAGTTGCGATGTTGGGATAGAGACAGAGCTGTTCTGGCTGCGAAGGATAATGGGAAGGATGAACGAGTGTGCCATCACGATCAAGAAAAAGAGCGCGTTGCATCAGTGCCTCCCTTCGCTTTCGCGGGCCGATAGTTCGGTTTCGGTGATATCACAAAGGATATGAGTCAGCATCATATGTAGTTCCTGCGCCGTCTCGGTCTCCACCACCGGTACACGGATGGTCAGATCCGCCAGCTCTTCGAGGCTGCTGTGCCTGTCACCGGTAATCGCAATTACCGTCATCAACCCTTCGTGGGCCGTATTCGCCGCATGCAGCAGATTTTTCGACTCCCCACTGGTGCTGAAGGCGATCAGCAGGTCTCCGGGCTGGCCAAAGGCCTGCACCTGACGGGCGAAGACATCCTGATATCCATAATCGTTCGCAACTGCGGTCAGCGTAGCGGTATCAGTGGTGAGGGAAAGCGCGGCATAGGGCATGCGTTCGCGCTTGAACCGCCCGACCAGTTCGGAGGCAAAATGCTGAGCCTCTGCCGCACTGCCGCCGTTGCCTGCTACCAGCACTTTGCGTCCGCCGCTCAGCGTGGCAACGAGGAGCATCGCCGCCTGGGTGATCACCGCCAACCGGGCCGGAGCAGTAAGTTGACCAAGTGCATCATCCAGCGTGGCACGCCGTGAGGCCAGCGCCTCGACAATGGTATGTTGATAGTGGTCGCGCGTGATCCCTGCCTGGTTAGCCTGGAACAGTGGGAAAAAAGCGGTACGTTCTTCCTGACCTGATATTCCCATGTATATCTTCTTTCACTCTATCAGTGCGTTGTTGCACGATCAATAATGATTTTTATAGAAGAGCTATTCTTAGCAGTGTTTCACGTTCATATAGTAAACGAAGCTTATCTCATAACTCAAGTCAGCAGTAAATTGCTAAGTTTATTCTTAGCTTCTCCTAATATTTCTCATCATAGTTGAATCGCTAATGAGACTTCCCTGAGAGCAGAGCGTACGGTCGCTTTAGTTTGCTCACTGAAAGACCTCTACTTGTGCTTTACCTGATTGCGACATGACGATGTGAAGCGCAAGTAGAGAAGCATGCTACTAAATAGAATACGGAAACTCAGGGTTGATAGATGAAGATGATTAAAAAGAGAACCTCTACGGTATCGCTGGAGGAGCCATCAAGTAGCTGAGTAATAGCCCGGCCACACCCGACATGACGGTCACGCCCAGCCACAGATGAATGGTCCAGGTGATGTTGCCGTGAGCAAGCATGACGGTGAGGAAGAAGCAGAGGTTATAGATGATCGGGAAGGCGAAAGCGAAGATGCGCAGCGCGTCTACACGCTGCATTGATGGCTGCAAGCGCCAGTACAGCAGATCGAGCAGAATGCCCGCCACGAGTGTTGCGAGAATGAGTGAGTATTCGTCTTGAAAGAAGCTGATCAGTGTCGTGTTGAGCGTGAGTATGACCGTCATAGCTCCGAGCGGCAGGTGCCAGCGACGCAATGCGAACAGGATAACTCCGCTGAGAATAGCGCTTTGCAGCAGTACACTGGCAGCGCCCCAGGAGCCTTTCTCTTCGGTATAGGGAAGGCTTGTGATCAAGTTCGTCTCTACGGCGGGATGTGCGAAGCTGGTGAAGAAGGAGAAGATGCCAAGCAGCACTCCCAGCGTAAGAATGACGGGGAGCAGCGTAGGCCAGTTATGTTGCTGCGTGGTACGTCGCCAACTCGCCCGCAATGGACCGCTGACAATCAGCAGACCGCCCAGCGCAAGCAGGAGATGTGTCGGGCTGAGCAGCGGATCAATGCCCTCCTCAATGCCGAAGAGGGTATGCCAGAGCAGATCGCCGCCACCGGCAAGGAGAAAGAGCGGCACGCCCAGTAGCGAGAGTCCGTAACCATCGGGCAGCGCCTTGAGCCAGGAAGAGCCGCGTGCGCGATTGATCAGGAACACGCTAACCAGCACGATAGCATTGACCAGATAGGATGAGTAGAGGACCGCGTGCCAGGGGGTAAAGAACGTGGTATCCACGAGGCCGTGATAGTGCGCCCATCCGTCCAGATAATCTCCGCCGATAAACAAGACTCCCAGCCCTGCCATCAAGCGATCAAAGCCAATGCCGCCAATTGGCGTACTTTGCTCTTTAACAATCCCTGTTGAGGCCATATCTCAGCGTCCTTTCTGTGCTCGCAATAATGTACTGGTAGTTCTGTACTGATGATTCCATGTTTCTATCAGCACTTTCTTGATTATTGGATGGACTGCTCCATCAATTATAACAGCAATCTTGCATAATTACAGGGGGAAGTCAGGCCCAATGATTTTTTTTGTGCAGTCAGAAGTCATATGACCTCTGGCACATTGAAGGGAAGAGGCGCTTTCTGTTACACTATGCTCAAGAATGGATGCTAGAGCCACGTATTGAAAGTACTTCACATAGACAACGGAGATTCCCAATATGATACAGAGAACAGATGGGCAGCGCCGCCACTGGACATGGTGGTTTATCCCCCGGCCCTTCGATGTTGTTTCGTCCTTTCTCTATCCAAGCGTGCTGGGGATGTATTTCTATAATCTGTTTTCCAACTGCGACTGTAAAGGCATTATGCGCAGCTGGCAGGCCATCGTCTTGATTATCATAGCGACTGTACTCCTGTTGTGTATTGATCGTGTGGAATACTGGCGTTATGGCGAAGAGACGCCGCACAGGGTCGCTATTGCTCTGCTGATTGCGCGTGTCATCTTGATCGAGACCGTCTCTCAAATCGATCATTTTAGCTTTTCGGCGTTCCTCTATCTCATCATACCGCTGCTGGCCTGTCTCTATTTTAGGATGCGTGCCGGCTATGCGCTGGCCGCTGCTGCCTTGCTGCTCTATATTGTGAAACATATATTGCACCGTTTTAGCTTCAATACAGTAGATGAGATAGAGAATCTGTTTATCTTTACAATTGGCCTTGTGTTTGTGTTGATGATGGCGCGTGCGGTGCTGACCGAGCGGGCGAGTCGGGCGCGTGCAGAACAATTGCTTGCCGCCCTGGAGTTGTCGCATCAGCAACTCCAGCGCTATTCTGAACAGGCTGCTGATCTGGCCGCGACCCGTGAACGGAACCGGCTGGCACGCGATATTCACGATACGCTCGGCCATTATTTGACGGTCATCAATGTCCAACTCGAAAAGGCGCAGGCATTTCGCAGAAAGAAGCCGGAGGAGGCAGATCGGGCAGTGGGTGATGCACGGCGGTTGGCGAGTGAGGCGCTGCAAGATGTGCGTCGCTCGGTTGGTACGCTTCGGCAGACAGAGGAGCTATTCGCCTTCTGGCCTTCGCTGAACGCTCTGATTGAGCAGTTTCGCAGCGAGCACTACCAACTTATCTTGCATGTTGAGGGAGACGAGGAGGGTTTTTCAAAGCAGCGCCTGTTGACGCTCTATCGTGTGGTTCAGGAGGGGCTGACCAATATACGCAAGCATGCGCAGGCTCAGAATGTGCAGTTCGACCTGTGCTTCGGCGAGCAGGAGGCATCGCTCTCTTTGCACGATGACGGGCGCGGCTTCGATTCCGCCATGCGGCACGATGGTTATGGCTTACAGGGCATTCAGGAGCGTTTAGAGATCATTGGCGGGACGCTAACGATAGAGAGCGAAGGCACGCATGCCAACGGAAACGGCAAGACAGCGGGTACCTGGCTCAAAGTGGTAGTGCCGAAAGATAGCTATATTCCCAATCCCGTTTCTGTATAACACCAACTTGTAACTATCTCCCTGGTAATTGGTAGAGCTATGTTATAATAGGGTCTGTCAGAAGGGAGGCGACAATGCTTGATGATGCCCAGGAACAGGCTGTACGCGTGCTGGTGGTGGACGATCAGCGCTTGATGCGCGATGGGATTGCTTCATTACTAAGCATTCAAGATGGCATCGAGGTTGTTGGCACCGCTGCCAGTGGTCAGGAGGCGCTTGAACGTGCGCTGGCAGTACGTCCCGATGTTATTTTGATGGATGTGCGCATGCCCATAATGGATGGCGTGGCCGCTACTGCGCAGGTGCGCCGCCAGCTGCCAAACTGTCAGGTATTGATGCTCACAACTTTTGACGACGAAGAGTATGTGATTGAGGCGCTCCGTGCCGGAGCCTGTGGCTATCTGCTTAAAAATATTCCCGCGCCCGATCTCGCTCGTGCAGTTCGGGCCGCGCATAGAGGTATCTATCAGCTCGATCCTGCCGTGGCCAGTAAGGTCGTCGCATCTCTGGCTCGCTCCACAAAGTCCGTTCCTGCACCGCCCGATCCTCCTGTTCTGAACAACGTTCCAGACCTCACGGGCCGCGAAATTGAGGTCTTGCGCCTCATCGCTCAAGGGGCCACCAATCGCGAAATTGCTGGGGCATTGGTTATTAGCGAGGGAACGGTCAAGAACCATATCTCAAATATCCTCAGCCGGCTTGGACTCCGCGATCGCACACAGGCCGCTATCTACGCCCGGGAGAATGGCCTGCTTTAAAGCTTCAATATGTTCGTAGTTGCGCAACTACGAACATATTGAAGCTTATCATAATTGAGCAAAATTGTTGCGCCTCAATTTTCATGGTCCAGACCTCTTGACAATCTAATGATATTAGATTATTATATATTTATATTAAACAAAATCATCTTTCGTTTAGAAAAATAAAGGGATTTGAGAAAGCGAGTACTGGCGATGAAGGTCACAAAGCACGGCGATCATCTTGTGAAGCTGACGTTTATGGGCGTGATGAACTGCTATTTTGTACGTGAGGATGATGGTCTCACGCTGATCGATACCGTTATCGAGGGGCGTGCGCCGCATATCATGCAGGCGGCACAATCGTTGGGACAGCCCATCAAGCGCATCGTTTTGACACATGACCATGTGGACCATGTTGGCTCATTGGATGCATTACATGAGGCGCTACCCGATGCAGAGGTGATGATCAGCGCCAGAGATGCGCGGTTCCTCAGTGGAGATATGAGCATGGACGACGACGAGCCGAAAGACAAGTTGCGCGGCGGCTATGTCCTGTGCAAAACTCGTCCGGCGCGTCTGCTGCACGAGGGGGATCGTATCGGCTCGCTTGAGGTGATTGCTACTCCCGGTCACACGCCTGGACACGCGGCTTTTATTGATGTTCGTGACCGCACCTTGATTGCGGGCGATGCCTTCCAGACGCAGGGTGGCGTTGCTGTCAGCGGAACATTTGTGCCGCTCTTTCCTCTGCCAGCGCTTGCAACCTGGCATAAGCCGCTGGCACTAGCAAGCGGACGCAAATTACGCGCTTTAGAGCCATCCCGGTTGGCGGTGGGCCACGGACCTGTGCTAGAGCAGCCGCTAGCGGCAATGGATCGCGCTATCGAAAAAATGGCTCGTGCGTTGGGACGCGAAGAGAAAGCCGCTCAGACGGCGACGAGTACAACCCGTTAGATAGCCCTTTGTGAGCTTTCTATAAAGGAGCAATTAACCATGTCGCAGCATCCTCTCAATCTTGGAGTCCGCTTTCTGCTTGAACTGGCAGCTCTGGTCGCGTATGGCATGCTGGGGTGGCATCTTGGTTCCAGCCTTTTGCTGAAGGTGGTGCTGGCGCTGGTGTTTGTGGTGCTGGCGGCGCTGCTCTGGGGATTGCCAGCGGTTGCGGGAGATCGTGGCCGCTCCGATAAAGGGCCGTTGATGGTACCGGGATGGGTGCGCTTGATCGTGGAGACAGGTGTTTTGGCGGGAGCTGTATGGAGCTTCTACGTAGCTGGTGCTGGCATGATAGGCTTCTGGTTTGGCGTCGTGGCCGTCGTGCAATGCTTGACTGCATATGATCGCATACTCTGGCTAGCTGGCTTCAATCCTCATTGGTCTTCTCGCGCAAATGCATAAGATTTGATAGAAGCATAAAAAAATGCGAAACCGTGCGATTTCGCATTTTTTTATGCTTCTATCAAAGAAAATTCCTCTTATCCATATACTATTTTTCTATGGTTGTTGAGGTCCGTCAGTCTTTGGCTGTGCATCTGGCATGAGGAAGAGCAGTCGAGAGAGATTATCCAGATTGTCAGAATTATCTTGAAGGTGCTGAAGCATGCCTTTGGCGTCGTTCTCGTTCATTCTGCCTATCTTCACCTCTGTATTGACGAGATTGGTGAAGGCGTTGAGTTCAATCTTATGCAGTTGATCCACGCTTACGCCCTGCTCCGTGGCGATATCCTGTAAGTTTTTCCCGTTGCTGAGTTGTTGCGTGATATCGTTCGGCGAGAGTTTCAGGCCATCGGCAATATCCTGTTTTGCCTGAGATGCAAACTGACCGTCAAGCGCCATTTTATCACCACTAAATGTTGACTTGCCCTGTTCGCCACCGATGGCAGGGACAGAGACATTCACATGGGCTGGCATAACTGATGACGTTGAAACGAAGCCACCGAGCATGAAGAAGATAATCGCCACGCCTATTATTAACGCAATCCACCAGCCGGTAGCGTGTCGTGAGCGAGTTGGTAGGCTGGTCACTTTCTCGCCGTGAACAGTAGGTGTTCCGCTGTTGTACTCATAGGAAGGCTCTGGTTGTGGATCTCTCTGCCGCTCTCGGTACGTCTGTTCCTCGGATGATGGCTCATGTGCTTCATCCATTGGCGCAAACATTTGCACCTGCTCTCCGCTCGAAGCTTGCTGCGGCGTGTATGATTGCCATTGCTGATCAGGCGTGGAACCTTGAGCCGCGTAGGCTTGCTGCTGTTCATAGAGAACGTGCATAGGTCTACTTGTATCGCTGCTATAGTCTATCGATGCCGTCTTCTGATCTTCATCTGATAATGTGCTGGTAGTATGACCGTTTTGCTGGCTCTCTTTGTGTTGCATAATATATTGCTCCCATTGCTGCCCGTCGAAGGCAGCCGAATTTTCAAGCTCGACACTGGTTGTGTGCCATTGCAGGGCAAGGTTCGCTGCTTCTCGGACCATCTGGTCGCTATCGTGCAGAGCGGTTTGCAGGACCGCCTGTGGAACGCGTCGTCCCTGTTTGCCAAGCGCCAGAACTGCCATTTCGCGCACATGCCAGTCGGGATCGTGTAGCGCGGCTACCAGCAGATGCAGCGGCACATGGGGACCGGCATTTCTCAGGGCGCTGAGGGCTGCGGCACGTACTGAAGCATCGTCATCTTTCAAGACGGTTGCTAGCAGCTCAACGGGGACGCTGCTTTCAAGCCGCCCCAGCCTGCGCACAGCCTGGAGCCGCACCTCCCAGGCTGGGCTGTGTAGATGCTCAATCAGCGTTTTGACGGAGACCTCTGGTTCGGAGGTTTCGGGAGAAAGGCCAAGCCGTTGTAACACCGTCGGCAAGAGCGAGGGAGGAACCTGTGAGTTATGCGCGACAAGCTGTTGATCTCCCTGTTCATTAGCGCTATTTTCTGAGACCGCCTCTTTATGCTCTTTGTCTTCCATTGTTTACTCTTTATCTATAGTGACTGCTGAGCTTGTAGGCTCTTGCGTAAGAGTTGTGTACCTCGATAGACGTTCGACTTGACGGTGCCGATTGGCTGATTGAGCAGTTCCGCAATCTCGCGATAGCTCAGTTCCTCGAAATAGTAGCAACTGATGGCGATACGGTATTGTGCGGGGAGGCGTGCAAGCATGGCCTCCAGTTCGCGTATCTCCTCGCGTTCCTCCAACATTTTTTCCGGGTTTCCGCGCTCGTCATCTTCGAGGGCCAGCGAGGTCTGCTGCTCCTCCGACAGATCGAGCGAGGTATAGTGCAGGCGTATATTACTTTTATGGCGATAGCAGATATGCAAAGCGATCTTATACAGCCAGGGTTGCATCTTCATGGCTCGGATGCGTTCGGTGGGATAGTCTGCCAGAGCGTGGTAAGCGCGAATAAAGGTTTCCTGCGTGATATCTTCGGCATCCTGTGAAATGCCTGCATAGCGTAGGGCAAACGCATAGAGCCGCTGTTGAAAATGCGTCACCAGCGTTGGAAAATAGCGGTTCAGATCGCTTGCCAGTAGATTCAATTCTAAACCCTGCTCTCCATCTGAAATGTTGGGGAGCGGTTCGCTTACAGGCTCCATGCATTCCCTTCTGTGACGATGACAAATCCGTTTGTTTCGTTCTAGCCTTGCTACTAAGTAGAATACAGAAAGATGCGTTCTGGTTGCAGAATATCCGGGTAGTTTTAGTGAGATAGGAAAATCAGGTGTAAGCAATGGAGAGGAAGGTGGTGAGGAGGGAGGTTCTCTTAAAAAACGAGGAGGCGAGATTCTACCTCGCCTCTCTTCTACAGTGTTATCCCAGGTGGGCCAGAGGCTCGGAAATCAGTTCCTCGTTCACCCCTTCACCTTCTTCTGCTTTGTAGGTATATTTCTCGGCGCGACCACCGGGCAGGAAGAAGACCGTTATCACTGCCGCCACAGACAGCACTACGACCAGTACGTAGACCCAGACCAGCGCTTGCGAGAGAGCACCCTCTAGCTGGTTGAGAAATGCGCCGGGTAGTGTTGCGCGTAGATCCGGGGTGAGCAGGACGTTTGCCGGGGCGATATCATGCGGCAGACGTTGGGCAACCGAGGCGAAGCGGGTAAAGATGGGAGCGAAAAGCGCGGCCATCTGTGCATTGAGGATCGTTCCCATGACCGCAACGCCAACGGTGCCGCCGATCGTGCGTACAAACTGCGTTGAAGCGGTAGCTACGCCGCGCAGGTTCCAGGGGACCGAGTTTTGTACTGCCAGTGTATAGACAACACTGGCAAAGCCCAGACCGGCTCCGGTCAGCACCATCGATGCCACAATGAAGGCGAGCGAGGTTTCTTTGGTGTAGAACAGCATCATAACTACGCCAATCCCTGTGAGAACGGTTCCCAGCAGGGACGTGAAGCGATAGCCGTAGCGGATGATCAGTTTTCCACTAACGGTCGAGGCAATCGGCCATGCCAGCAGCATCGGCCCAAGCGTAATGCCTGCGCTGGTGGCGCTGCCTCCCTGCACGCCCTGAACGAAGAGCGGCACATAGGTAGTGACGCCAAACATCACAACACCGAGAATCAAGCCGCCAACGCTGGAAAGCGAGATGATGCGGCTATTGAACAGGCTCAGCGGCAGAATAGGCTCGGCAGCCTTGAGTTCCGTATACAGGAAGAGAACGAGCAGCACAATGGATGCGGCGAAGAGGCCGAGGCTGGGCGGCGAGTTCCAGGCCCAGGTCGTGCCACCCTGCAACAGAGCAAAAAGGAGCGCGACAATACTGCCGGTCAATGTCAATGTGCCGATGTAGTCCAGATGGTGTTTTTTGCGCTCAACGTTCTCTTTCAGGGCGATGATGACAAGCAGAATGGAGAGCAGGCCAAAGGGCAGGTTGATGAAGAAGACCCAGTGCCAGGAGAAGTGGTCAACGATCAGACCACCCAGCGCCGGTCCAACGATGCTGGAGAGTCCCCAGACGCCGCTGAAGAGTCCCTGCACACGCGCCCGCTCTTCTAACGTGAAGATATCGCCGATGATCGTAAGGACCAGCGGCACAACCGCGCCCGCACCTAACCCTTGAATGGCGCGGAAGATGATCAGTTGTTCCATTGTCTGGGCTGATCCACAGGCCACCGACCCAGCCAGGAAAAGCAGTGAGCCGAAGATATAGAGTGGTTTGCGTCCATACAGGTCGGCGAGCTTGCCATAGATCGGGACCGTTGTGGTCGAGGTCAGCAGATACGCCGAAAAGACCCATGAATAGAGTGTAATTCCCCCCAACTTCCCCACAATGCTTGGCATCGCCGTACCGACAATAGTTGTATCGAGAGCCGCCAGAAACATCCCTAACATCATTGCAGCGACAACAATAGCTCTTGCTTGTTTGGTCATGCGCAAAAATCCCTCGTCTTTCATTGGGCAGAAGGAAATAATTCTAACTTACCAGTTCCGCACTATCTAAACATTTGATCTATATTTATTTATTCCCAGCGCCTTTGATGAGATGAGGCGGTCCCCACGTGTTTCGTAGTTGCGCGACTTTATCGCGCATGGGTTCACCATTCTCAATATTTCCCCAGCGCAATAAAGTCGCGCAACTACGAAATGTTTAGAAGCCTTCTGGTTTCCAGACATGTACGATGCCTCCAAGATCTACGGAGACGATTTGTCCGGTTGATGACCAGGACACGGCCAGCACTGGCGAAGAGTGGCCGCGAAAAGTGTAGACAACCGCGTTCTTGCTGGTATCCCAGATCTGAACCGTCGTATCCCAGGAGGCAGAGGCGATGTGTTGTCCATCTGGTGACCAGGTGGCGCTCCAGACTGGCGAGACACCATCTTTATAGATGACGGCCTCGGCACCGCTCAAGGAGTTCCAGACCTGCACCGTTTTGTCGTCGCTGGCAGAGGCGATGCGTTGTCCATTGGGCGACCACGCCACCGACTGCACAACATCGTGATGGTTTACATATGTCATCACAGCGCTGCCTGTGCGAAAATCCCAGACATTGACCGTTTTATCAGCGCTGGCCGAGGCAAGCAGCATACCATCGGGCGACCACGCCACCGAAGTTACCTGATCGCGATGTTGCCCGAAGACCTTGACCGTGGCACCCGTTTGCGCATTCCAGATATGAATCACATGCAGTGCATCCGCCGAGGCCACAAACTTGCCATCGGGCGAACAGCTTACAGCCAGGACCGGGGCTGCGTGATCGGTATAGGAGAGGATATGTTCGCCGCTGGCAGCATTCCAGCGTTGCACGGTGGTATCATAGCTGGCAGAGGCGATGGTGCGTCCATCGGGCGAC
>JAICIM010000746.1 GCA_025928885.1 Ktedonobacteraceae bacterium
GTTACCGGACGCGCTGGCAAATCCGCTCAATCTGCTGCCAACGCACATCACGATGAGCAATTTTCAGGCGCTGGAAAACTCAGGTAATGGCCTGACAACCTATATTATGAACAGTGCCATAGTCGCGCTTGGCACCGTTGCAGGTACAATTCTGCTCAGTACGCTGGGCGGCTATGGCTTTGCACGCTTCGAGTTTCCCGGCAAAAATATTCTGTTTGTACTGATCCTGATCACGCTGATGATCCCATTTCAATCGATTTTGACGCCGCTCTATCTGGTGTTACGCGTCTTCCATCTCCAAAATACGCTGCTGGGCCTGACGCTGGTCTACATCACGTTCCAGATCCCCTTCGGCATCTTCGTGATGCGCAACGTCTTCGAGGGCGTGCCAAGAGAGATTGAAGAGGCGGCGCTGATCGATGGCTGCTCGGAATGGAGCGTCCTCTATCGCGTGATGCTCACCATTGTGTTGCCAGGTATTATTACTGTCGGCTTGTTTGCCTTCCTGAATTCGTGGAACGAGTTCCTGGCTGCCCTGATCTTTATGACCGACAGCAGCAAATTTACGCTGCCGATCCTGCTGCTCAACGCCACCAGCGGCCAGTTTGGCTCGGTCAATCTGGGTGCAGTCCAGGCCGGCGTCGTCGTGACGATGTTCCCGTGTCTGGTCCTGTTTCTGCTGCTCCAACGCTATTACGTCAATGGGTTAGCAGCCGGTGCAGTCAAAGCTTGATCGCGCTCACCTGATGCCCTTCACATTGAATAGTATCACTCTTGTATACAAGTGCTATCACGAAAGGATTTTTCATGGCCCTGTTCACTTCTTCCCCATCTCAGGGAGCATCCGAGTTACCGCGCACATCGTTGCCCATCCTGCATACGGCAGTCACCATCGACGATCCGTTCTGGGGACCACGTATTCAGGCTGTGCGCGAGCAGACGCTGCCCATCATGTACGAGCAGATGAAGAAAGCGGGCTACTTTGATGCGGATCAACGCGACTGGCACAAGGGGATGCAGCCAATCCCCTACGTGTTCTGGGAATCGGATATCACGAAATGGTTGGAGGCGGCGAGCTTCAGTCTGGCAACGCATCCCGATCCCAAACTTGAGGCAATGGTCGATGCTGCAATTGCCTTTATTACGTCCCTGCAACAACCCGATGGCTACCTTAACCTCTGGTTCACCGAAGTGGAGCCGGAGCGTCGCCTGACCAACCTCCGCGATCTGCACGAACTCTATTGCGCCGGTCATCTCATTGAAGCGGCAGTGGCCCATTTTCAGGCGACCGGAAAGCGCACGCTGCTCGACCCCATCTGTCGCTATGCCGATTATATCGACAGCGTTTTCGGGCGCGAAGAGGGCAAGCGGCGCGGCTACGATGGACACGAGGAGATTGAGCTGGCACTGATCAAGCTCTATCATGCGACCGGTGAGGAGCGCTACTTACAGTTGAGCCACTATTTTATCGAGGAGCGCGGCCAGCAGCCTCACTATTTTGATGCTGAGGCGAAGGCGCGTGGCGAAGATCCCGCCAATTTCTGGGCCAGAAGCTACGAGTATAACCAGTCACATCAACCGATCCGCGAACAATTGAAGGTCGTCGGCCACTCGGTCCGCGATATGTATCTCTTGAGCGCGGTGGCGGATCTGGCGCGTGAGCTAGCCGATCCCAGCTTGCACGAAACCTGCGAACGGCTCTGGCAAGATCTGGTCAGCACGCGACTCTATGTTACGGGCGGCATCGGCTCCTCCAAAGACAACGAGGGCTTCACCAGCGATTACGACCTGCCCAACCTGCAAGCCTATGCGGAAACGTGTGCGGCGATCGGGCTGGTGCTCTGGAACCATCGCCTGCTGCAACTCGATGCGGATGGTCGCTATGCCGATCTGCTTGAACGCTCGCTTTACAACGGCATCCTGAGCGGTATCTCGCAGGATGGTACCAGTTTCTTCTACGTCAATCCGCTGGAGAGCAAAGGGACACACCATCGACGCGGCTGGTACAACTGCGCCTGCTGCCCGCCCAATATCGCGCGTCTGTTCGCATCGCTGGGCCAGTATATCTATGGCGTCAACGATACCGATCTGCTGGTCCATCTCTACATTCAGGGAGAGACCACCTGCACCGTTGGCGGGCAAGCGCTCAAGGTGCGACAGGAGACGCGCTACCCCTGGGATGGCGAGATTCGCCTCACGCTCAATCCAGCCGAACCGACCGAGTTTGGGCTGAATCTGCGCATTCCCGGCTGGTGCAAGACGGCGCGGCTCACAGTGAATGGCGAAGAGGTCGATCTTGCAGCGCTGGTGGTCAAGGGCTATGCACGCATCGTCAGGCAGTGGCAGGCGGGCGATGAAGTTGTGTTGCATCTGGATATGCCCGTGGAGCAGGTGTATGCCCATCCAGCGGTGAAAGAAGATGCCGGGAGCGTCGCCTTGCAGCGCGGGCCGCTCGTCTACTGCCTTGAAGCCGCCGATAATCCTGTACCCCTTCACGAGTTGAGCATCCCAGCTACGGCCAGCTTTACCAGCGCATTTGAGCCTGAGCTGTTGGGTGGCAGCGTTGTGCTGAAAGGCGATGTCTCTGCACTCAGCACAGCCGATTGGGATGGGACGCTCTATCGCACGACGCCGCCAGAGCAGACGGTTCAA
>JAICIM010000596.1 GCA_025928885.1 Ktedonobacteraceae bacterium
ATTGAGCAGACCGGCCTCTTTGGCGAAGTAACGGTACGCCGCTATCAGTGGGATGAGACCTACGATGCCGCCAGCTACCTGCGCCTTCTGGATACCTATTCCAACCATCGCATATTGGAAAGCCACAGGCGCGACCGTCTTTATCATGATATCGCCCATCTCATCAATACGCGCTATGACGGACAGATCACAAAAGGGTACCTTGCTATCCTGTATATAGCGCAACGGAAGAAAGCCTCAGCCACTCTGACAAGCAAAGAATAGTACTGGAGCATAACCAGAAAGAGGGCAAAACACATTGGAAAAGCAATCCACACCTGCCATTACCGATGAATATATGGTGCAGATGCGCTCTCGCATCAAAAATTACAGCCTGTGTATCCTGAAATTTGGGCCAGCCCACAACCAGGATGGGGTCAAAAAAATCATCTGGGAACATGCACGCCGCAATCATGCTCTGCGTGTTCAAGGACCGCTCTCCATCGTTTGTCCGGTGGGCGATAGCGACGAAATAGCAGGCATCTATATCTTCAACGCTGCTCTCGAAGAGACCAGAGCCATCATGGATGAGGACCCTGGCATCAAAGCGGGCATTTTTGTTTATGAAATCTATCCATGTCGAGGCTTCCCCGGAGATAGCCTGCCAGAGTAAAGCACAAAGCAATTCAGCTCGCTTTGCTTAGAATATGCTATTGATACAAGCGTATATATTAAGGGATTGGCATGCAGAACAAGGATCACCAACGTACCACGTATCATTACCAGCCCCCGGCTTACTGGATGAACGACCCGAACGGCCTCGTCCAATGGCAAGGCATCTATCACCTGTTCTATCAATACAATCCTGATAGTCCCCTGCATGGCAACATCCATTGGGGCCATACGAAGAGCGCGGATCTCGTTCACTGGGCCGATCTGCCGATTGCGCTGGCTCCCACGCCGGGCGGACCAGACGAAGGGGGCTGCTGGTCCGGCTGCTTTGTCGATAACCAGGGAACACCCACGCTCGTCTATAGCGGGAATGCGCATGGTCGCCAGCTGCCTTGCCTCGCCACCAGCAACGATGATGATCTCGTCACCTGGGAGAAATACCCTGGCAACCCCGTTATTACAGCCTGGCCGTCCGCTGTGAATATCGTAGAGTTTCGCGACCATTGCGTCTGGAAGGATGGGGATGACTGGTATCAGCTGATCGGATCGGGCATTCAAGGCGTTGGCGGCACCGCGCTGCTTTATCGTTCGTCCGATCTCATCAACTGGGACTATCTCCATCCTCTCTGCATCGGCAACAAGGACGAAACCGGAACAATGTGGGAGTGTCCCGACTTTTTCCCGCTGGGCGATAAATATGTCCTGACCATCTCATCGATTCCTCATGGGCTGGTCTATTATTTCATCGGCAGCTACCAGAACCTCACCTTCACGCCAGAACAACAGGGCGTGCTGGATGCCAGCCCAGCTTTCTATGCGCCACAATCGTTTCGGGATGAGCAGGGGCGGCGCATCGTCTTTGGCTGGCTGCGCGAGGGCCGAGACGATGCAGCATTGCAGGCAGCTGGCTGGGCGGGTGTGATGTCGTTGCCGCGCATCCTCTCGTTGCATGACGGGAAGTTAGCGATGGAACCAGCGGCGGAACTCACGCGTTTACGCCAGCGCCACCAGCAGATTGCGCCACAACGCATCGAGGGCCAGCAGCTCATCAACGAACAATTCACATCTAACGCCCTCGAAATCCTTATGGAGCTAGAGTACAGCAACGACAGCCACTGTGGGATATGCTTGCAGGATCAGGGCCATCCTGACGAGCTGCTTCAGATCAGTATGCAGGCAACGGGGATTAGCGTTGCACAAACGGCGGGGGATCAGCAATCAGCCGAACAGTGTGTGCTAGAACCGGGGCGTCATACGCTCCACATCTTTATCGATGGTTCGGTACTGGAGATATTTATTGATAACCGGCAATGCTTTACACAACGCTTCTATCATTCCGCGCCGCAACAGCTCAATTTGAACATCTTTTGTGATAAGGGAGCATTCAATGTGCGTGGGATGGATATATGGGAATTGCAGGCATAGCGCCAATCTCTTGCGGCTGGCGCTATGCGATAAGGAAGCTAGATCAATTCGAGATAGCGGCGGCGATCCCAGTTTGTGACCGCTTTCTCGTATTCTTTCACTTCCCACCAGCGCGTGGTCACGAAATGCTCGACAAAATCTGCGCCCAGGAACTCGCGGGCGATCTCGCTGCTCTCGAAGAGGCGCGTGGCCTCAGTGAGGTTGCGCGGCAACGAGCGAATGCGCCCATCGGCCAGCGCCTGGGCAACTGTCGCGGGATCGTAGGCGTTGCCAGCAAGACGCTCAGGGAGGGAGAGCTGCTGCTCAATGCCATAGAGGCCACTTGCCAGAAGCGCCGCGAAGACGAGATAGAAATTGGCGTCGGCACCCGGCACGCGGTTTTCAAGCCGCACGGCCCGGCGTCCGTTGTTGATGACGCGCACAGAACAGGTGCGATTATCCATGCCCCAGGTCGTGTTGAGCGGCGCCCACGTCCCCTCGATATAGCGCTTGTACGAATTGATGACCGGAGCGTAGAGGACCATGAAGTCGGGTAGCGCATGCAGCACACCAGCAAGGAAGCTGCGCATGGTCGCAGACATATGCCCTTCGGCGGCCTCATCCCAGAACAGGTTTTGCTCCAGACCGCGATCCCACAAACTCAGATGTGAGTGACCGCTGCTGCCGTCCTCCTGATCGCTCCATTTCGCCATAAACGTTGCGGTCAGGCCCATCTGGTGGCAAATCTCTTTCACGCCGGTTTTAAAAAGCATCGAGTGATCGGCAGCTGTCAGCGCGTCGGCGTAGCGGATATTCATCTCATACATCCCCGGCCCGTGTTCGCGATTATACCCTTCAATCTCGATGCCATGATCGCGCATCATGCGAGCGATACGTCCGAGCAGGTGATCGTCGGCGCTGGCCTGACTGATCGAATAGCAGTTCGTACCGGGATTGAGTGGGGTCAGGTTTGGGCCGAAGTCTTTTTCGCGCAACGACATCTGGTTTTCGCGGAAGAAACGAAACTCCAGTTCGGCGGAGGCCATCGGCTCATAACCCATCGCTTGCGCTCGTCTGATCACGTTTTGCAGGACGAAGCGCGGCGAAATCGTGACGGGATCACCATGCTCCGTCCACATGTCACAGACGCATGAGGCAACCTGCTCTTCCCAGGGGACAAGCGCGAACGTGGCGAGGTCCGGCTTCATCACAATATCGGCAAAACCGCGCTCCCAGTTGCTAAATTTGAGATCGGTCAAGACATTTTCCGCGATATCCCAGCCAAAAAGCACATCACACTGTGCGAACCCATCGTCTAAAGAATCCAGGAAGAAGCGGGCGGCCACCCGTTTTCCGCGAAAGACGCCTTCTATATCAGGCCCGCCGATCTTGATATACTCAATCTTCCCCTCATCGATCAACTGCTTAATTGTCGTAATATCCATATCTCTCCCTTCATGCGAGATTAAAAGGGGTCGGGTAGAGAGAACAAGCTAGAAATAATTAGAGGTAATGCCGCCATCGATCGTGAGCCACGCACCTGTCGTCCAGGAGGACTCGTCGGAGGCCAGATAGAGCGCCATATAGACAACATCCTTCGCCTCGCCAAAGCGGCCCAACGGGATACGTTTTAAGCGCAGATCACGCGCCTCCTCGCTGGTCCAGAGCGTACGCAAGAGCGGCGTCTCAATGGGGCCGGGACAGATCGCGTTGCAGCGAATATTGTGCTGCCCATACTGCACCGCCAGAGATTTAGTCAGCGAGAGCATGGCCCCCTTTGAGGCAGTGTAGGCATCTTGCGGGACCGTGCAGCCCATGAAGGCTACGAACGAGGCAACGTTGATGATCGAGCCGTGCTTTTGTTCGATCATATGCGGGATGACGTATTTTGAGCAGAGACAAGCGCTTTTGATGTTCACATCCAGCACCTTGTCCCAGGTCTCCTCGCTCGTTTCGATGACGCTGGTATCCTCGGTGGGCATGATGCCAGCGTTATTGTAGAGGATATCAACGCGGCCAAAGGCATCGATCGCACCCTGGACCAGCGTTTTGACCTCAGCTTCTTTGGCGACGTTCGCCTGGATAAAGATTGCCGTGCCGCCCGCTTGCCGAATGCTCTGAACGGCCTCCTCGCCAGCCTGGGCATTGAGATCCGTGACCACCACGCTGGCCCCCTCCTGCGCAAAGAGTTCTGCCGCCACTCGCCCCATGCCACCAGCCGATCCCGTAATAATGGCAACCTTGTTTGCTAATCTCATTTCCTCTCCTTATGCAAATGTCGTAGCCGCGGGGGGGGGTGGGGGGGCCCCGGGCAGCGAGCACACAGAGCCGCGGCGGCCCAAAAACACAAAAATAAAAAAACGACCCACAC
>JAICIM010000346.1 GCA_025928885.1 Ktedonobacteraceae bacterium
CATTTCCCGGTCATTCTCTACGATTCCAAATATTGGCAAGGATTGATCGACTGGCTGCGTCAGACCATGTTGATTGAAGCAAAGGTGTCGCCCGAAGATCTGGATCTGCTCCACGTCTCCGACGATCCCGAGGAGATTTGCCGCATTGTCTGTGAGGCATATCAGGAAAGCTATCGTTTAGAGCAAGAACATCCCTTACATTATAGTGAACAAACGATTCGCTAATACGCATTTATCACAAATGGCATCTATGCTAGAACGAGCAACTCTCTTCAGGATAGATGCCATTTGTCTATGCCTCTCTCAGGATATTGGGCTACCACACAGGCTACAGAAACGTTGATTCACCTGCTCCCGCCCACAATGCGCACAATGGACCAGTGCCGGATTTGTAGCGGGCGAGGCCGACGCATCACTATCGGTCGATTCGTTGCTGCTGGCAGCACGGCCATAATATTCGGGCGTATGTGGATAGCGTCCCTCCAGCGCCTCCTTGTACTCGCGGCTCTCCGACCAGTTCATGGCTTCTCGTGATCGTACGATAATCAGAGGGTGAGTGGTTGGAGCAATCAACAACAGCTTATACATCCGATCCAGAACGTTCGCATCCACGCTCTCATAGAGATTTGCCTGCTTCAAAAATTCGCTGGCATTCATTTGATCGCGCTGAAAGAGCGTTCCACCCGCAAGTTTCATCATCAAAGACAGCATGACCTGTGGATCTTGCACCACCATCAACGCAGAACGATCCGCCGTAAATTCTGACATGCGATCCCATTCCAGCAAGGTCGCTTCCAGCGCACGCCCGATCAATCTACCGATCCCCAGCGTCATATCACCAACAACGGTAAGCAGCAGGGTAATACACCGCGCCATTGTTTTATAGAGAACATGACCGGATTTAATATGGCCCAACTCATGAGCAATTACGGCCAGCACCTCATTCTCGTTCATAAGGTCCAGCAGGCCAGTCGTGACCACTATATATGGGTGGTCGTGTCCGCTAGTATAGGCATTGGGTACAGGATGCTGGGCAACATACAATTCTGGCTCTTTTACATCGAGAATTTCACATGCTTCCAGAAGTTGAGCATACAACTGCGGGCATTGAACAGGGGAGACGCGCACCGTCTGCGCAACATTCATGATATAAGCAACACGTTCGGGAAACAATTCAATGAATTTACGTACCACAATATCCAACCCCGGCACCCTTTGCAAAGCACTCAATGCAGTCCGATCAAACGGATGTTGCAGGACGACCGGATCAAGACCAGGGAAGCGACGCCGTGCCTCTGGCTGAGCAGTAGACATACAAGGCTCCTTCTAGACCCTCTGCGAGATCATGCGCTATTGGAGAAACAGCACTATCATAACTTCGGGCCTTTTATTTTGCAATATAACCGATAAGTAGATTTTACAGGCACAAGGCACCTCCCCAATTATATTATTCTGTTTGAGGAGCCTCAAGATACCTTTCGCTATTATCTACGCTTAGAGCATTCCATTAGTTAGGGAAATGGGACGTTCTACTAAAAAATTGCCTCCACATATCGTTCCCTCTTCTCTCCCAGGTCCAGGAAACCCTGCGCATAGGAAGCAATTCTCTATAGATCCCCTGGGTAGTATGGTTCACACCAACATAATAGATTTGTGAAATACAATTGGTCTTTGAATCGTGTCTATTGTAGGAATTCTCTTTGAACTGTACAAATTACAACAGCAAGGATTCGCGCTTCTCTAACGAGTCTTTGCCAGGAACGAAGGAGAGCAAAACACGATTTGCCTTCAAGAGGAGTTTTTCAATGGAGGATGTGCATTTTGAACAAGCCGATCTTGGGCTGACTGCTCCGCCGCTTGATCTTCCAGAAGCACTACAAGCCCCAACACAGCCTGCAAGTCTCGGCTTCATGCTTACGTTGACTGCTGCGGGTACGTCCCTCTTTATCCTCTACACCGGCATCGGAGCCTTGTTGCTGCCCTATCAGGTGGGCCTACTCGCTCCAGCAAACAAAGTTACCATCCTCGGTGTTTTCACTGGCATTGCCGTCCTGGTCGCGCTGATTGCCAATCCCTTTGCCGGAGCATTCAGCGACCGCACAACCTCGCGCTTTGGTCGCCGGCGGCCCTGGATCTTCGTTGGAAGCTTGCTGACAATGGTGGGGCTGCTCTTCATGTGGTTCGCGAATAATCTTGTGCTCTTGTTTATTGGTTGGTGTAGTGTTGAGCTTTTTTCTAACTGCGTCCTGGCAGCTCTCACCGCGACGATCCCTGACCAGGTTCCAGAACGTCAGCGTGGAACGGTTTCGGGCATCTTTGGTCTGGCGACCTCCCTGGGAGGCATTCTGGGAGCGGTTCTTGCAGGCCAGTTGTTCAAAGCTGCTCCGACCAACGCCTATCTTGCAATGCTGATCATCGTACTCGTCACCACTATTCCGTTCGCGCTCATCCTGCACGATAAGGTACTCCCAAAAAGCCACTTTCCTCCTTTTCGTCTCAGCGCGTTTCTGGCAAATTTCTGGATCAGCCCCCGAAAACATCCCGATTTCGCGTGGGCATGGCTCACCCGCTTCATCCCATTTATCGGCTATTTTCTTGGAACTACGTACATCCTCTATTACCTACAAGACGCTGTAAAATATCCTGCTGCCCTACAAGGGGCTTCGACCTTCAGCATCGTAGCTACGGTCGTATCGCTACTTTCCACCGTGATCGGCGGGTTTCTCTCTGACCGCTTGAAGCTGCGTAAACCCTTTGTGATCGTTGGAATGAGTATTATGGCCGTCTCCATGCTTGTACTCGCCTTCTTCCATACCTGGGAAGCTGTACTGGTTGCTGCCGCTATTCTCGGTTTTGCTCTAGGGGCCTACCTTGCGGTTGATGTCGCCATCGTCACTCTGGTGCTCCCCTCCGCCGAAAATAGAGCAAAAGATATGGGCATCGTCAATATCGCCAACACGCTGCCACACTCGCTGGCACCTGTGCTTGCCGGGGTCATCTTAGCCCTGACACATAGCTATCCATTCTTGTATATAGCAGCGGCTGTCTTCGTCCTACTTGGCATCTTTACGGTGCTCCCGATCAAGGCTGTACGCTAACCAACACAACTGCCAGTTCCTTATTTGTTACAGGGAATCGGCTTAAACATGTTCTCACAGGAAAGGAGATCCCATGTTATATCCCATCATGACCACATCGAGAGAACTGATTGATTTAAACGGGATCTGGAACTTTAAACTGGATCAAGGCACCGGATTTGCTGAGGAATGGTTTCAGCACCCACTGCAAGAGGTGATCCCTATGCCTGTACCTGCTTCTTTCAACGATTTGTATGAGGGGTCGGCATTTCGGGACCATATCGGCTGGGTCTGGTATGAACGAGAGATCGTTGTCCCCAACCATTTTTTGAACCAACGCATCGTGCTGCGCTTTGGTTCTGCTACCCATGAGGCCCGCGTCTATCTCAATGGGCAGTTGGTCACAGAACATCGCGGGGGGTTTACACCATTCGAGGCAGAGATCAATACGTTCGCTCACAGCGGCAAAAATCGCCTCACGGTGGCCGTCAATACGGTGCTGGACTACACTACACTTCCTGTTGGCAACTATCAAGAAGAAGATGTTCCTGGGAAGGGAAAAGTGGTCACGGATGCACCCAACTTTGACTTTTTCAACTATGCAGGTATCCAGCGCCCCGTCAAACTATATACAACTCCAACCACGTATATCCGCGACATCACTATCACAACAGAAGTACATGGAGCTGATGCGCAGGTAGGATATACTGTCGAGACAGAGGGAAACGGGGAAGTGCATATCTCACTGCGCGACGAGGCCGGAGAAACCGTGGCCAGCGGCGTCGGATCTACCGGCAAGCTCTCCGTCGAACGTGTCCAGCTCTGGCAACCGCTACACGCCTACCTGTACACGTGTGTCGTCGAATTGTGGCAACATGGACAGTGCATCGATACCTATGAAGAGCCGTTCGGTGTGCGGACAGTCGTGGTCAAGGATGGAAAATTTCTGATCAACGGGAAACCCTTTTACTTTAAGGGCTTCGGGAAACATGAGGACTTCCCTCTTCACGGGCGCGGCATGGATGAGGTGGTGACGGTCAAAGACTTTCAACTGCTGAAATGGATCGGGGCCAACTCCTTCCGCACGTCGCACTACCCCTATTCGGAAGAATTGATGCGTCTGGCCGACCGTGAAGGATTGGTGGTGATTGATGAAACTCCGGCGGTCGGATTGCATTTAAACTTTATGACTATGTTGAACGGTGGAGGCAGGTCACATAATACCTGGAAAGAGTTGGGAACCAGAGAGCTGCACGAACAGGTGATTCGTGAACTGATCGCACGCGATAAAAATCACCCATGTGTGGTGATGTGGTCGATCGCCAATGAATCAGCAACTGAAGAAGAAGGAGCGCACGGCTATTTTCAACCCTTAGTTGAACTTGCACGCAATCTTGATCCCCAGAAACGTCCCATTACCATTGTGATCCACATGATGGCAACGCCCGACACGGATACCGTCTCGGATCTGGTGGATGTGCTCGCGTTGAACCGCTACTATGGTTGGTACGTCGCAGGTGGACAATTAGAGGTTGCCAAAGCCCTCTTGCATAAGGAGCTGACTGGCTGGAATGAAGTGCAACCGGGCAAGCCCATCATGTTCACCGAGTATGGCGCTGACACTATCGCAGGCTTCCATGACACGACCCCCACTATGTTTTCTGAAGAGTATCAGGTTGAATGCTTGAAAGCCAATCATGCAGTGATCGACGAGTTTCCGAACTTTATTGGTGAGCAGGTCTGGAATTTCGCTGATTTCCAAACCAGCCAGGGCATTATACGTGTTCAGGGCAACAAAAAAGGCGTCTTCACTAATGTCCGCAAACCTAAGATGGCGGCCCACTATCTGAGGGAACGCTGGAGTACGCTTCCTAATTTCGGATACAAAAGCTAAATGCCAGATGGTGGACGGCATCGAGCATAAGAAGGAGGTCCATCATGATTGTCGGCAAAGGATCAACGACGGCAACGTTGACACAGGAGGAGATACAAGAGCTGCTCACAAGGGCCGATGAGGAGTTTCTTGCAGGCACCAGGCTCGACCCGAACAATAAGCGGGTGCTGGTGATTATCCCTGATGGCACGCGCACGGCTCCGATCCCCCTGATGTTTCGCCTGCTCTATGAACAGCTTGGACGACGCACCGCAGAGCTTGATTATCTGATTGCCCTGGGTACCCATCCCCCGATGGCACAAGAAGCCAATGATCAGGGAACCACTATACAAGCGGCCCAACGGGTTAACGATGAGGAAGGCATCTCCATCAAGACGCCCTCCATTGAACATCTCATCGGTGTATCGGCGAGTGAACAAGCGAAGCGCTATCCTAACGTGCGCATCTTCAACCACGACTGGCACAATCCGCAGGCACTGCAAACCATTGGCGTCATTCCACGCCAGGAAGCAAGCGAGCTGACTGACGGCTTGCTCGCCGATGACGTGCCTGTTGCGCTCAATCGACTGATCTTCGACTACGATCTTTTGCTGATCTGTGGACCGGTCTTTCCCCACGAGGTCGCAGGCTTCTCCGGGGGCGCCAAGTACCTCTTTCCAGGTATCGCCGGACCAGACATCATCAATTTCACGCACTGGCTTGGAGCACTGGTAACGAGCATGCATACTATTGGTATCAAGAATACGCCAGTGCGCCGTGTCATCTCCCAGGCGGCGACATTGGTGCCACGCCCGCTGCTCTGCCTCGCGATGGTAATGCAAGGCCATGATCTACATGGTCTCTACATCGGCCCTCACAACGAAGCCTGGAGCGAGGCTGCTGATCTATCGGCGCAACTCAACATCATCTATGTTGATCGCCCTTTTCAACGAGTCCTCTCCGCTCCAGCAGAGATGTACGACGATTTATGGACGGCAGCTAAGGCGATGTACAAAACCGAGCCAGCAATCGCCGATGGGGGAGAAGTCATTATCTATGCCCCACATATCAGCGAAGTCTCCTACACTCACGGCAAGCTGCTTGACGAAGTTGGCTATCACGTCAGGGATTATTTCCTCAAACAGTGGCCTCGCTTTCAGCATGTGCCTGGAAGTATTCTGGCCCACAGTACACATGTGAAGGGAATGGGAACCTACAACGAGATATCTGGCATCGAAACACCACGCATCACAGTGACGCTAGCAACCAGCATCCCGGAAGAACGCTGTCGGCGCATCAACCTGGGCTACGCTGATTATCGAACAATTCACCCCAAAAAATGGGCGGGGCGCGAACAGGAGGGCATCCTCTACGTCCCCCATGCTGGTGAAGTATTGTACCGTGCTGCTGACCTGCGGGAAAGGAGATAGCTCCAATGAGGAGAAACTTTACCATGCATGAACACGGCTCGCAAACACGAACCTTGCTCTGATTTCATTCTCTCTCGCAAGCAGCATTCACAGCTCGCTTGCACTTCGTTTCTCCTATATGCTACAACATGGCGAGATCGAGCAGAGATGTATACGCTCGATTGCCTCAAAGTATTTCACAAATAGAAGGAGCGAAATAGTAGCAATGAAGCAAGACACTATACGTCAGGCACTCATGCACCGCCTGGGACGCTTTCCTGAGCGCGTACCATTGGATCTGACGATTGAAAGCACGACCGAAGAAGAGGGGTATACGCGTTCGCTGGTGAGTTACGCGGTTGAAGTACACGAACGAATCACCGCATGGCTTCTCACGCCGCACGGCACTCCACCAGCTCAAGGCTGGCCCGCAATCATTGCCATTCATCAGCACGCTGGACAATACGATCTGGGCAAGTCAGAGCCTGCTGGCCTCGCGGGAAATCCTCAATCGGCTTATGGTCTGGAACTATGTCAGCGCGGCTATGTGGTCCTCGCGCCCGATCAACTGTGTTTTGAGGATCGACGCCCATCAAAGGAGGTGCGCGAGTCTAATCCAATGCTCGACGGCTTCGGCTATGAACGCTTTAAGGCGACGCGCCTGCTGCTCTTCGGCTCCTGTCTACAGGCCAAATATCTCCACGACCTCTCCTGCGGACTCGACCTGCTCACCTCACTGCCAACAGTAAATGCCAGCAAAATCGGCGCTATCGGTCACTCTTTAGGCGGCCAGGAAACGCTCTGGCTAACCTGGTACGACTCAAGAATCGCCTCTGGCGTCTCTTCCTGTGGCTTCGACCTGTTACGTGCCATCCTACGCGACGGGATCACGCATAATCTAGCCGCCTATGTACCAGGTATGTTGGAAATATGCGATATGGATACAGTGGTAACGGAGCTTGCCCCACGCCCGTTTATGCTAACCGCTGGTGAAACGGACCCGATTTTCCCCATCGATGGCGTCCGCACACTGGCTGACAGAGCCGGAGAAGCTTATGAACAGGCGGGAGCGCCTGAACACTTCCAGGCGCTGATCTTCCCGGCTGGACACAGTTTCCCCGAAGATATACGCCAGGAAGCATACACATTTCTGGATCACTGGCTCAAAGAGGCTCCTTGAGGTGCTTGCAATAGTCCATAAGAGATGATATACCGCAAATGAGTGAATACCCTCAAAACTAAAGCTGGAAGGAGGTGCATAGCGATGGTACAG
>JAICIM010000552.1 GCA_025928885.1 Ktedonobacteraceae bacterium
CGAACCTGACCACAAGCTGGCCCAGCGCGATAAAGTCGCGCGACTACGAAGCAGGGGAGATCGCGGACCTCATTTGTATCGCGCTCTCGAAGCGTACGGCAAACCATCCCAGCGCGATAAAGTCGCGCGACTACGAAGTGGTGGAGATCGCCGAACTCATTTGTGTAAATTTTGAAGTGGTGGAGATCGCCGAACTCATTTGTGTAAATTCTGTAGAACGGGTCGAAGTAGAAGAATTTCATCGTGTTTTGCTGGATTCGTGAGGGTTACTAGTACTATTGGCGACGTATTGAGCGTGTTATGCAGGAAATTGCAGTGTTCGATGGCCATTGCAAGCGGAATTTGAAGAAACCGAAATAATATGGTACTTTAGTGTTGACTGACGCACTACAATGCCAGTGCGTATCGCCGTTATTTTTAAGAGAAGGGATGAGGGCGTGGGCGAACAGGCGGCTGGCGAGATTTTGCGCGTCAGGTACAGGGCTACTTGTGGTGTTATCTGGTGCGGTGTCGTCATCGTATCGAGACGCATCCACAGAGCAATGGTTACACGTGGTGTTATCTGGTGCGGTGTCTATAAAGGAGCGTGCAAGCTATGAATGGCAACGCTAAAATTACCTATCATCAGCAGGTCAGTTATTGTGGCAAGCCGCGCTGTCGGAAATGTCGCGAGGGCAAAGGTCATGGTCCTTACTGGTACTCATATCAGACCGTGAACGGACACACCACACGAACCTACATAGGAAAAAATCTACCGCCAGGTGTGCAGGTTATGCAAGAAAGTGTTCCTGTGAATCGCGCTGAGAGAGTACCGCCATCCACTCTCCCCGATCTGGCTTCGCAATTCAGCACTGCCCGAATCCGCATTTTTGTGCTGGGGCAGTTGCGGCTCGAACGTCGCCAACAACGCCAGTGGCAAAGCGTAACCGATATGGTATGGCAACAGCAGGATGTACGCGCATTGCTTGGATTCCTGCTCTGTGCCGCTCAACGACGGGTGAGCCGTGAGCAGGTGATGCGTGCGTTATGGCCCGAGAGCGACGCCGCCAGCGAGAATCTGAAGCGCGTTGTGGATAACTTGCGTCAGGTGCTTGAACCGGGCCGGACGCGCGACACGTTGCGTGCCGTTCCCAGTCGCCCGGCGAAGAGTTCGCGCTCTGCACAGAGCCGCGATCCTTTATTGCAGGTTGATGGAGACTGGCTGGTACTGGCCGACCAAGCGCAGATCTGGGTTGATGCCGATGCGTTCGAGTCGATCCTGATGTATGCCTGGGGGCCGCAGAGTGCCATGCTCGACAGCGAGGAGGGTGAAGTTGCTCCCCAGAGCCGCGAGCGCCTCTTACGTGGAGCCGAAGCGCTCTATGGCGGAGACTTCTTGCCCGAAGAGCGGCATGGAAGCTGGGCAGTTGTGCGCCGTCAGACCTTGCGCCGCAGCTATAGCACGCTCTTGCTGGAGCTTGCCGACCTCTCAATTGCACGCGAAGCCACCGCGACAGCCCTGGAGATGCTGGATCGCCTGCTTGTTGCTGATCCCGCGAATGAAGCGGCAGTACAGCGTTTTATCTATGTTTTTGCGCAACAGAAGCGACGCGGAGAAGCGTTACGGGCCTATCGCCGTCTGGAAGATTTTTTGCAGCGTGAGTATCAACTCCAGCCCTCACAGGAGACGCGCGAGCTATACGAGGCGGTGCAGCTTGGCAAGCCTTTGCCAGATCACTTTATTCGTCGTAGCGCTCCCGGCCAGCTCAATGTCCCGGCTACGGAGGCCACGATTGCGCCTCTGACGCGTGGGCGCGATGTGGGAGATGCTCCGCCTGTGCAGACTGTGCAACAGATTGGACGCGTGCATCAGAGTCCGCTGATTGGCCGTGAGATGGAGCTTGAAACCTTGCGAGCCATGCTGCTGGATGTGGAGCAGAGCATGCGGTTGCAACTGGCGACGCAGCGGCGTTTGTCCGGCATTCCGCTCGATACGCAGCGACATCCCCAATGTACGGTGCTGTTGGGTGAGGCCGGTATTGGCAAGACGCGTCTCGCCGAAGAGGTGAGCCGGGAAGCATTGCGGCGTGGCTGGTGGGTGGTCTGGAGCCGCATCTATCCCCAGGAGCGCGGCATCCCCTATCATATCTGGATCGAGGTGCTCAGACGCGCACTAACTGGTAGCGGCGTGCGCACCTCTTTGCGTATGCCCTATCCGGTGGCGGCAGGCGTCAGCACGACCCAGGATGCGATTCAGCAACTCTGGATGCAGGCCGAGGCCGGGCAGTCGGGAGAGCTGCGAACGAACGAGCGCGGCAGAAGGAAGCGCGAGGCAGGCGATGTTGAAACAGGTGTGCCGTCACAGCAGCCACTCGTGGCTTTGTTGCCCGAACTGGAACCGCTCTTTCCGACTCCCATGATCCCGCTGATGACGCCCGAGCAAGAGCAGTTGCGCCTGTGGGAGGCGATTCGCGACCTCCTCATTAGTGCCAGCGAGAACGCCCCGCTCTTGATCGTGCTTGACGATATTCAATGGACCGACGGCAGCAGCGGCGAATTGCTGGGTTATCTGGCCCGTCACCTCTATGGACACCCCATCGTGTTGCTGGCGACCTGCCGTGATACCGAACTCCCGACGCAGCCGCGACACCCGTTGCTCACACTGATTGCGCATATGCAGCGCGAGCATTCGGTGCGAACGATTCCTATCAATCCGCTGAGCGGTGAGGAGATTCGTCGGCTCGTCTCTCATCTGCCCGAATCGATGGTGCAGTATATTCAAGAGCAGGCGGCGGGCAACCCGTTCTTCGCCGAAGAGTTGGCGCGTTCCACTCCTCACGCGCTCCCAAGTAGCGTGGCGGCTGCGCTTCAGCATCGTATGAGCAGGCTCAGTCAGTCGTGCCAGCAGTTACTGGGCAACGCCGCTGTGCTGGGTGGCTCCTTCGAGTTCCCGCTGATCGCCGCGATGGAGACCGATAATGCGGTTTCCGATGAAGACAAAGTACTGGATCTGCTGGAAGAGGCGCTGCAATCGGGCGTGTTGACAGAAGAGGGGACGGGGACGCGCGTCACGTATCACTTCTGGCATCCGTTGCTGGTCAATCATCTGTATGATAACGTGTCGGCGCTGCGGCGTTCGCGTCTGCATCTCCGCGCCGCTAAGATCCTCCAGCAGATCCACAAGGGGCGCGAAGAAGAGGTAGCGGCAACCATCACGCACCATCTGGTCAGGGGTGGTGCCGAGCCAGCGCTGATTGCCCGCTTCGCGGAGCTGGCCGGGGATCGTGCCTATACCTTCTCCGCCTATGCCGAGGCCGAATACCATTATCGCCTCACCCTTGAGCAGCGCGGCCTTCCGCTCGCGACTACCTCATCATCAGAGATTACCACGCTGGCAGAGCAGGCGGTGATTGCTGATCCACATATTTTGCAACTGCTCGAATTGCTGGCCGAATGTATGATGATTCGCGGTAAATTTGCCGAAGTGCGCAACCTCTACACCGCTATCCTCGCTCTGCGCGGCGCACACTACACCTCTTCTCCCCACGAGATCCAGAAGCAGGCGTTGTTGTGGGGCGAGATTGCCTGGACGTGGCGCTATACAGGCAACAATGTGCAGGCAAAGGAATGCTGTCAGCTTGGCGAACAGGTCTTGCACGAGGCAGGCATTGAGGAGGGGCCAGCGTTGGCACGTCTTCGCCAGCAGCTGGGCAGTATTTACTGGCAGGAGGGGCGCTATCAGGAGGCGCGGCTGGCTGCTAAGGAGGCGCTGGATATGTTCGCTCTGCAGCCGCGAGCCTCTTCGCCGCCTCGTGCCACCTTACAGATATTGCGCACGACCCGTATTCAACGCACATTGGAGGGCGATCCGGTTGATCCTGGTTCGGCTCACCGTCTGTTGGGAGCGCTGGCCGAAGCTGAGGGGCATCTCTCTGAGGCACTGGAGCATCTCAACACGGCACTTGTTATCTTTGAGCAGGCCGATCATCCGCGCCGCATTGCGCATGTGTCGCATGATATTGGCTATGTCCATATGAAGAAGGCGGAGTATGAACAGGCGCAGGCGGCGTTGCGCCGTGCCTATAGCCTCGCGGAAAGAATCGGCGATAGCCCCTTGATCAGCGTTATCACCAGCAATCGTGCGGAACTAGCAGCACTGACCGGAGATCTGGAGGAGGCCGAAAAGCTGTACCGTGAAAGCCTTGTCACTGCTGAACGCACAGAGGATCGTGAGTACATTAGCTGGTGGAATGCGCGTCTGGCCCAGGTGTTAAAGGACCAGAACCGTTTCGACGAGGCGACGACCTGTATCATTCGAGCGCTCAGCACCGCTCGTGCGATGTCGAATCAGCCGCGAATCGGCACCGCCTTGCTTGCTCTGGCAAATTTACGGATTGCGCAGGCTCAAGTGTTGACTATGCGTCGCTTCCCAAAGGTGAGGAAGAGGTTGTTGCAGCATGCGCAGCAGGATGTCGAGCGGGTGCTTGCTTTGAGCAACCTTGAGGCCGAGACCAATCTCAAGTGTCGCCTCGCTCTGGCTCAGATTGCTCTGTTACAGGGCAGCGATGAGGGTTATGCCGAGATCGAGCGTGTCATCGAGGAGGCACGAGCGTGCGAGCTTGCTCACGTCGAGAGCATGGCGCAGAGGTTGCTGCAGCAGGCGGGATAATCGAAGGTTCTCCTCATTTTCGTAGTTGCGGGGGGGGGGGGGGGGGGGGTGGGCGGGCGGGGGGGGGGGCCGCTGGCGCCAACCCCACCCCCGGCCCCAGGGAACCGGGACAGGCCCGGGTGGAGCATGTGGTACGACGACTGCCCGCGCAGCTGGTTGTTGCCGGGCACCATGATTTCCTTCA